>CAZGIX010000118.1:0-14124 GCA_964525785.1 uncultured Anaerolineaceae bacterium | reverse complement strand
AAGAGCAACGCGCCACTTCTATCCCCCGGTTGAACACCTGTGGGGATGCCAGGCGCAAAATCCAAGACGAGCATCGCAGGAACCTGCTCAGATGGCTGAAGGAGCAGTTTCAGGCCGGCTGCACAATCGAACAGGTTAGCGCTCAATTGGCTCTATGAAGTTCTTAAAGTGCAAGGTTAGTATTTTTCATATTGACACTGGAATATAATTAATATATGACCACCTACGCAAGTGAAGTGTACGTGTTCCTGCCGATAGTGGCCAATGGACCGTAGCCGGTCTAGCGCAAGATTAACGACAGTGGGTATGGATGGGCAACTATCCATACCCACTTTATTTTAATTGCCTCACAAAGTTGTTAATCTAAATTTACTGCAAGGTTTTGCGGGCAATTTTGCTTGACAGTGCATCAGCCTGGTGATATTTTTGATGAGGTACTTCTCGGGGGGAGCTCGAGTATGTGCTTCCCGTTTCACAGCCAAATTCCATCGGCATTCGCTGTCCGCTTCGCTGCATCATCATGGTGAATACCCACTTAACCTCACGAATATCACGCACCCGGCGGATCGGGCCGTACGGTATGGATCCAACCACCTGGTGCCATGATCTCCCGGGCCAGAGCTGCCCGGGCATTTCTTCCCCTATATCAGCACAAAATAACATATCCCTTATTCACGATCCACAAATCAGGGCGGAGGTGAAATAATCATTGTTGGACTCTCCAGCGTTCAACGCTTACCACAAATACAGCATTGCGCAGGAATCATAGGGTCAAAATCCACCGTGCCCTGTCCTGCCTGCCCGGTACGAATGGCTCATAACAGTTTTAGATAATCAAAGAGGAGATATTTCTGCATGAACACCAGAACTAATCATCTAATAAACATCGCTGTCGCGCTCAGCATGCTGCTGGGCATGGTCGCCACCCCGGCGCTGGCGGCCACAAGCGGACCGGTCGCGCAGAGCGAGGGTCCGGCTGAGATCGATCCCCAGGTGCTGACGGAGATCAGCGAAGCCGGCGCGACCGATTTCTTTGTATGGATGAAGGAGAAAGTCGACCTTTCACCGGCAGCAGGTCTCAAGACCAAGCTGGAAAAGGGCACCTTCGTCTTCAATGCCCTGCAGGAGACTGCTAAACGCACCCAGAAGGACCTGCTGGCTTACCTGGATGTCCAGGGTGTGAAATACCGCTCGTACTACATCGCCAACAAGGTGCTGGTGCGCGCGGGCGGGGAAGCCCTGGTGATGAACCTGGCGGCGCGGCCGGATGTGGGCATGATCACGCCCAACCACAAGTTCCAGCTGCAGGAGCCGTTCAAGAACCCGAACGCCCCAGAGAGCCCGGAAGCCATTGAGCCCAACATCACCTTCATCAACGCCGATGATGTGTGGGCGATGGGTATCACTGGTCAGGGCACCGTGCTGGCTGGCAACGACACCGGCCTGGACTGGGACCACCCGGCGCTCATCGACCACTACCGCGGCTGGGATGGCTCGGCGGCGGACCACAACTACAGCTGGTGGGACGCCACGGGCACTTACCCAACTGTCCCGAACGATGGTCACGGTCACGGCACGCACACCGGCGGCACGATGGTGGGCGATGACGGGGGGACCAACCAAATCGGTGTGGCGCCCGGCGCCCAGATCATCCACTGCAAGAACATGGACAATGGTGGCGGCGGCGACGACGGCACCTTCTCGGAGTGCTTCGAGTGGGACCTAGCGCCCTGGGACCTGAGCGGCGCCAATCCCGACCCGGCCATGGCACCGGATGCGATCAACAACTCGTGGGGTTATTTCGGCGGCGACCAGCCGCGGTTCGAGGATGAGATCGCGGCCTTGCAGGCAGCCGGCATCGTGGTGGAAGTCTCCGCCGGCAATGAAGGCGACGACTGCACCACGCTGCGCTCCCCAGGTGACTATGCCGAGGTGATCACCACCGGCTCGGTGAACCATGCCGGGGGCAGCCTGCCCGGCACCTTGACCGGCTTCTCGAGCCGCGGCCCATCGCTGATTGACCCGGCAGACTACATGCCGGACGTGATGGCGCCCGGAGAGAACATCCGCTCCAGCATACCCGGCGGCGGATACGATGGCACCTGGTCCGGCACCTCTATGGCAGGCCCGCACGTCACCGCCCTGATCGGCCTGATGTGGTCAGCCAGCCCGGCGCTGGAGGGCCAGGTCGAAACGACTTACGAGATTATCCAGAATACCGCCGTGCCGTTGATCGGCGTGACTGGCTCGAACTGCGGCGGCGACTACACCGAGGGTCCCAACAACGACTGGGGTTTCGGCACCATTGACGCTTATGCAGCCGTCCAGGAAGCCATGGCGTACGCAGGCGGCTTCTTGGAAGGCACCGTCACTGACGCAGTCAGCGGCGATCCGATCGCTGAGGCAACCATCGCGGCCACGCTCAGCCCCACCCAGACTTATTATGCTGAGACGGATGCGCTCGGCTACTACGGAAGGAACCTGATGGAGGGCACCTATGACGTGACCTCCTCCAGGTTTGGGTACCTCTCCCAGACAGCCGAGGATATCGTCATCACCGAAGGCATGACCGTCACGCAGGACTTTGCCTTAACCCCTGCGCCTGCGTTTCTGGTGCAAGGCAATGTCTATGATCTCCGAACCAGTGTCGGCTCGGTCGATGTGCTCGTCGAAGATTTCGAGAGCTGGCCTCCCGCAGGCTGGTCGATCGTCAACTACGGCGGTACTTGTGTCTGGGACACCAATGTACACTATGGGCGGACCAACTACGCCGGTGGTGAGGGTTTGGCTGCGGATGCAGATAGCGATGCCTGCGGCTTTGGCACCACCATGAACACCGGCTTGCTGTCGCCGGTCATGGATCTGTCTGCCTATCACCAATCATCTGTGGATTTCATCGCCGCGTATAACGACATCGCAACGGGAGGTGAAACCTTCCAGGTAGATGTCAGCTCTGACGGCGGCACGACCTGGACAAACCTGCTCGTCTGGGACGCAGACCACAGCCCCAGCGGACCCGGTGAGGTAGTCAGTCTTGACCTCAGCGGCTACGCCTCCAGCCAGACACAGGTGCGTTTCCAGTATCTGAACGCTACCTGGGATTGGTGGGCTCAGGTAGACCAGGTAGTTGTCACTGGCGTGCCTACTGGCAGGCCTTTGTATGCTCGCATCGATATCGCCGGTGTGCCGGACAGCCCATTCTGGACTGACCCGCTGACTGGCTACTACGAAATAGAGCTGCCTGCAGGCATTCCCTTCGACTTCACCGTCAGCGCTTTCTCGCCTGGCTACCTGCCGGAGAACCGCACGGTTGGTCCGCTGGTGGGTCCGACGATCGAGAACTTCGCCTTGGATGTGGATGCAGTAGCCTGCACAGCCCCCGGTTATGCCCAGGTAGGCGGCATATACCAGGGCTTCGAAACCTGGCCTATCCCCGGGTGGTCGATCGTTGACAACGTCGGAGGCCTGGTATGGGATTCGAATGACGCTTATGGGGTTTATAACTTTACAGGTGGAGGAGGCTACGCTGCAACCGTTGACAGCAACTATAACTCTGGCGTGCCATACGACACCGAACTGCGCACCTATCCCTTTGATCTGTCTGCTCTTGTTGTGCAGTCACTGAAATACAAATTTAACTTCCAGAGCTATAGCGGTCTAGAGGCATTGGACGTAGATATCAGCCCTGATGGTGGCGCCAGCTGGTTCAATCTGCGCCACTGGACAACAGATCAAGGTTCGTTGTATGCTCTTCCCGGAGCAGTTGACAACATTGACCTGTCTGCTTATGGCTATTCCACCAACGCAGTAATTCGCTGGCGATACTACACCTCAGAATCATCCCCATGGGATTGGTACGCCCAGGTTGACGAAGTCACCCTTGGCGAGGTGGACTGCCAGCCGCTGCCCGGCGGCCTGGTGCTTGGCAATGTGTACGATGCCAATACCTTAGAGCCGATGAATGGCGCCGATGTCTGGAACGACACCGGCTTTACCGCCATTTCTGTCGGCACGCCGGATGATCCGGACGTGGCCGACGGTTTCTATACCATCTTCTCACCGTCTGGAGACCACTGGTTCCTCGCGACCATTGAAGGTTATGGCGGGGATGAACACCTGGTGGCTGTGCCGGAGACCGACGCGGTTGGACAGGACTTCTTCCTGCCGGCTGGCTGGTTGACGGTTACCCCGCCCGCCTTGAGCCAGGAGCTGATGCTCGGCGAAACCGCCACGCAAACCCTGATGCTCGAAAACCTGGGCAGTCCGCCAGTATACTGGGAAATGCTCGAGGTGGATCGTGGCTTCACACCTGTCCTCGCTGTCGAAACCGACCAGCCGCCTGTTGCCTCGATAGAGCAGTCCGCCAGTGATGGCAACTTCCCCCGCGGAACCGCTGCTCCGTCCTTCGGACGGGCTCCGCTAACTGGCAGCGGCGCGCCTGCACCGTCCTCACCGATCGCTCTACCGCAAGGCACTCTGGCATACGCAGTCGAAGCTGTCAACGACTACTTCACGGGCTTCGACCTGGATGTTCCGGAAGTGCTGCCTAACCTAGCGGCGTACACGACCTACGTCTTCCCCGGGGCCGGCGAGTATGTGGATGGCTACATCTATGTGGTGGACGGGACCACCATGATTAAACTGGACCCGACCGGCACAGTGATGGAAACCCTCCCGGTTACTCCGCCATCTGGATCTCAGAGCTACACAGGCATGGCGCTTGACCCGACGGATGCGACGGTGTACCTGGCCAGCTGCGACATCTCCGCCTCCTACCTGTACACCCTGGATGTGGAGACTGGCGATGTGGTCATGATCGGCGAGATCACCAACTCACCGTGCAGTATCGCCATCGCGGTGGACGGCAACGGGGATATGTACAGCCACGACCTCGTGAACGATACCATGCTGTGGATCGATAAGACCACTGGCGCGGGCACAGAGATCGGGCCGTTGGGCTTTGACGCCAACTTCGGTCAGGGCATGGGCTGGGATCAGGCCACCGACACGCTCTACCTGGCAGCCTTCAACGGCGGCACCTTCCAGGCTGAGCTGCGCATCGGCGACCGGTCGACTGGCAACACCACCCTGGTGGGCGTGCTCGGCGCCACCGAACCGGGCTCTGCCCAGGTGCCGTTCCTGGCAGTGCCGATCCAAGTGTCTGCCGGTGTCCCCTGGCTGTCCGAAGATCCTATCAGCGGCACCCTGCCCGGCATGCTGTCTCAGGACGTCACCATCACCTTTGACGCCTCGGTAGTCGCCCAGCCCGGTCAGTACAATGCCGACCTGGTTGTCCAAAATGACACGCCCTACGGCACTCTGGTGGTGCCGCTCACCATGACCGTCACCGCTCCGCCTACCTGGGGCAAGCTGGAAGGCGTGGTGCAGAGCCTGGGCTACTGCGATGCCAACCCATCCCTCCTGGAAGGCGCTGGCGTGCTGATCACCACCGCCACAGGCGTGACCCACACCCTGGTGACGGACGAGGATGGCTACTACTCCATCTGGATGGCGGAGAGCGATAGCCCACTGACCATCGAAGTCACCTATGACGAGCACGTCGATGGCTATGCGGATGGCGTCGCAATCACCGCTGGCGCTACCACCACGCAGAACTTCGACCTGCGCTGGCTGGCGCCGTGTGTGGGCGCCGATCCGGAGCTGTTCGATGTAGAGGTGGCAGAAGGTTACACTGCAAGGCGGGCGTTGATGCTCGACAATGCCGGCGCAGCCAGCACTGCCTTTGAGATCAGCGAGATAGGTCTCTCCGCTGCGGCAGGTACGATCACCCGGCTTCCTGAGGCTGTTCCTGCCGATGCCCGTACAGCCCCAAGGGGTGTAGGGCGCAGCATGCCTGTCAGGACCGCGACTCCGGACGACCTGCTCCTGGAAGAGGGCTTCGAAGCTGGCATCATGCCTCCTGCAGATTGGTCTGTGGTGGTGAACAACTCGTATACATGGAAGGTCAACAACTTCGATCCCCACGGCGGAAGCTACAATGCAGATGTCGAGTACGACCCAGGGCTCCAGCAGCAGGATGAATGGGTTGTGAGCCCAGAGTTCGCTCTGTCCGAAGGTATGCTCTCCTTCTGGTCGTTCGGCAGCCTGTACTGGTGCCGTGACACCTACGATAACTGCGATCTGAATGTCTGGATCGTGGTTGGCGATGTCGGCGGTGGGGATGACGTCATGGTTGGCACAGCCGATGCGGATTGGCCGGATAACTGGATTTGGGCCCAATCGGTCTTCGACCT
Source organism: uncultured Anaerolineaceae bacterium (assembly GCA_964525785.1). Lineage (GTDB taxonomy): Bacteria > Chloroflexota > Anaerolineae > Anaerolineales > UBA4823 > JAQBDA01. Next base: position 7,870 of record CAZGIX010000118.1, on the reverse strand, counting down.
GACACCTTATCTACCTGGAGGCCCGGTACGCATCGGTTTCCAGTACTACGGTGTGGATGGCGCGCAGGTTTCTCTGGATGACGTTGTCCTGGATGGCACCATTGGCGCGGACGTACCCTGGCTGAGCGAAGATCCGATCACCGGGACGCTGGATGCGGACAGCCTCTATGACATCGACGTCACCTTCGACAGCATGACCTACACGGTCGATACGCAGCTGATGGCGATGATCAGGATCAATTCCGACGATCCCGAGGTTCCGACCCTGAACGTGCCCGTCACCATGACCATCGTCGCTCCGTTCTACGGTGTGGAAGCCGTACTGCTGGATGACAGCCTGACCGGCGCGCCCGGCGAGACGGTGACCTACACGCTGCAGGTGACCAACACCAGCAACGGTCCGACGGACAGCTTCAACATCGCCGTCAGTGACGATGATTGGGCTGCCACCGCTCCAGCGAGCGTCGGACCGCTCGGTCCTGGCGCCAGCGCCCTGGTGGAGATCACGGTCGCTATCCCGGCGGATGCCGAGGACGAATCGTTCGATGTGGCTGCTGTAACGGTCACATCGCAAGGCGATCCGACCAAGAGCGTTGAGCTGGAGATGACTACCACCGCCGATCTCCCGTATGGTGTGGTCGTCGAGCCTGAAGTTGACGCAGCCTCGGGCAACGTGGGTGAGACGGTCGAGTACACCCTGCAGGTCACCAACATCGGCAATATCACCAACACCTTCGCTGTGACGGCATCTGGCAATGCCTGGGAAATCACATTCTCAGCAGACAGCCTGGTGCTGGGTGCGGGTGAGAGCGTCGAGCTGGTGGTGACGGTGGCGATCCCTGCGGATGCCGCCGACGGCGATCAGGACGTGGCGACGGTCGAGGTGAGTGGCACGGGTGGCGCCGTTGATACGGCAACCCTGACCACCACTGCCGTCGTCCCGACGCAGTTTATCTACTTACCCCTGGTGATGAATCTGTACGTTCCGTAAATCACCCGCTGATCTGTATCAGGTATCGGGGTAGAGCAGCACGCTCTGCCCCGATTTATTAACAGCAGGTAAGAATTTCCTTAAAACGCACCTATTTTTGTCTGTTTTCTTTGGTATAATCATACCGTCTTCTGATTACAGGTAGACCCTTGAGGCTGCCATTACCGCATGATATCTGTGAATCTCCTAGAACGATAGTAGGGTTGCTGGTGGATGCCCTGGGGTAATCAATACTCCGGGAAATGTTGCATTCTGTATGCGGGTAGATCCTTGACCCGAAAATATCCAGGAGAGATGAAAGGAGGGCAATCGCGCACATGCGGTTACCCTTAAAAATCCACGCCAGACCCATGACATTCACCTGGTTTTTATGCTATCTTAATCTTATCCTCAACACGCCTGTCCACCACAATCTAGCACGGGGAACCAGGGATAGTCTGTTGGTAGATAATTTGTATCGCTCGCCCAGGTCTCACGGAGTACTGGCGTACATCCGGAATGTCTATTTCGGACTGCCTGTATTAAATACATCCAGGATAATTGGGCGCAGAGAACGACGACCTGTATACCTCAGGCCGTTGTTTTTTGTTGGGGTCTTACATAGATAGCTTGCCTGGCAAGTATAGGCTTATGCAATGTGCGTTGTATCGCCTGGCTGTCAGGCTATCTTAGATGAGCGTCAGCTTGAGAAAGGAGGCAAGCCCAGATTCAAAATTATCCTGAACGCCGTCCACCCGACGATCAACATGTCAGTTGTTATCTCATATTCCGTAAGAGGAGAATAGTATGAAAAGAACCATTAGTATCCTGTTCAACCTGGCGGTAGCGTTCAGCATGCTCTTCGCCATGTTCGCTGTGCAACCTGCATCTGGCGCATCTGGGCCTGCTACTCTGCAGGCGCCTCCCCCGCCCCGACCGGAAGCCCCCTTGCAAGCCAAGGTAAAGCCTCAAGTGGTTCAAGAGGTAGACAAGGACTCTGCTCTGGCGAGGATCGATCCCCGCTTGCGTGAGCTGGTCGCCTCAGGCGTCGAGCAAGAAGTGGATGTCTTCGTATCGATGACTGGCGGTCTGGATCTAGAGAAATTTTTCTCTACCTACATTGTCCGCCCCAGTGTTTTCCCCGATATGGTGACGGTCTTCGGCAAGACGACCACCACGAAGCTGATGACGATCGCCATGCAGCCGGGCGTGATCTCTGTGGCGGATGGCGGCTTGAAAGAGCTTGAAAAGCCGTTTGCCAAGGAAGTGAACAACGCTCCCGACCAGGCTGCACTGGCTGCCCGTCTGGAGCAGCTAAAAGCCAACGAGCTGACCTTCGCCGAAGCTCAGGCTAAGAGCACAGATGCGAGCGCTCAGGGCTGGTTCGACGTGCTGGATGGTCACAAGTCCTCGAATGCCTGGGAGAAAGGCTTCACCGGCGAGGGCGTGATCGTCGCCGTGATTGACGATGGCGTGGATTTCGGTCATCCCGACCTGATGGGCACCTACGCCTGGGTCACTGACGAGGATTCACCCTACTACGGTTGGCCGATGGCCTTTTCGCAGGCCTCTACCCAGTATTTTGCCTATGATGCCTTTACGGGCTCCAACTATATCGCCTCCGGCGCTGTGGCCTCGCGCTGGTCAGACACCCAGTACACCGTTGAGTATTCCAGCGGATTTGGCGATGGGACAGGCACAGCCTGGTTCCAACCGCTGGGCAGCGGCACTGAGTATGAGTACACCTTCAACACCACCAGTGCGTCGGGTTTCTACAAGCTGGGTTCCTTCCCCGAGGAGAACCTGACCAGCCTGTACGGTCACCGTGTAGCCGTGCTGGTCGTGGATGAGAACGCCTCTGGTGTATACGACACTGTCTACGTCGACCTGGACAATGACAAGGACTTCTCCGATGAGAAGCCAGCCACTAAAGACAGCCCCGAGATCTACCGCGATATGGATGGCGATGGCTATTCGGACATCTCCGGCGGTTTGCTGGCGTGGATCTCCGATGGCGACAACCCGCCGCCTGTAACCGACTGGCTGTGGGGCGTCTCCTGTGGCGTAAATTCGCCGACCATGAAGGGCTGCCCGGACTCGGGTGAGCTGGTTACCTTCGCGGGTGCGTTTGCCGCTGGCTATACTCACGGCACGCAGTGCGCCTCGAATGTCGCCGGTCAGGGCGTCGTCTCCGGCGGTTTGAGCGCCGCTGCCTTCCGCCAGGGCGGCATGGTGCAGGGCGCCGCGCCGGATGTCGGCATCATGGACATGGGCACCTTCTACCAGACCTTTGCCGATGAAGACCACTACCTGGTTGCCGCTCTGGGCTACGACGGCGAGTCTGAATCGGGCGACGAAGTGCAGGTGGCCACCAACTCCTACGGAGCCTTTACTCAGATGTGGGGTTCTTGGGGCTATACCGGACGCCTGATCACCGCCATCAACCTGGTGCTTTCACCCAGCACCATGTACGTCTTCTCCGGCGGCAACGAAGGCCCCGGCTACGGTCCACAGGAAGGCGAAGCTGGCCCGACCATCATCAAGGCTGGCACCTCCACCCAGTTTGGCTCGACCAACTGGGATTCGATCACCGATATCGAGCAGATCATGTACGGTGATCCCTCCTCCTTCGGCGCCAAGGGTCCCAACCGGGACGGTTCCGCTGGCCTGGACGTGTTGGGCAACGGCGGCCGCGGTGCTGGCGATGAGGGCATCAACTACTACGGCTTCAACGGCGCCGAATCCTGGGCTACCTGGGGCGGCACCAGCCGCTCTGCCCCGGTCGTGGGCGGCAACCTGGCCCTGCTGTATGAGGCCTTCCACGAGCGCTACGGGCGCTGGCCGACCTGGGATGAGGTCATGCCCATCGTCAAGAGCAGCGCCACCAACTCGGTTTCCAGCCCGTTCCTGCAGGGCGCTGGCGTAGTCAATTCCGACCGCTCCACCGACGTGGCAGCCGGCATCTACGGCGTCTACGCCACCCCGGACGAGTGGCAGGTGGGCGACTGGATGGGCGAAGAGTATCTGAGCTTTGCCAAGGTCGCGGTACCGGGTGAGACCTACAGCAAGACCTACACCGTCTTCAACCCCTCGGGTTACGAGATGCAGGTCGACCTGAGCGAAGGCTACATGAGCCTGATCAGCTCGCAGGAGCTGACCTTCACCACCTCCAGTGGAGCTGAGGAGAGCACCTTTAACTTCCACTCTCCCGACTACCTCATGGAGCTCGATTCCGCCTCCATCCCGGCAGATGCCGAGCTGATGGTGGTGCGCTATGTCCACCCGTACTCCACCTTCGACCCGGCTTATGACTTCACCGCCAACCCGAGCAGCTCATGGCGCTTCCTGCTCTACAACTGGACCGACGCCAACGGCGACGGCATGCTGTGGGAAGACCTGAACGGCAACGGCGCGGTCAACCATGTGGGCAACGGCGAGTTCGACAACGACGGCTTCGAGCGCCTGGACTTTGCCAACACAGAGATCCAGGAAGGCGAGTACATCCGCACCGACTACGAGTTCGGCGGTCTCTCCATCCCGATCTTCGTGAACAACCCGCTCGAGCGCATGGCGGATGGCTACTTTTTCGGCTTCCAGCACCGCTACAATGACTTCACCGTCGATCAGACCACTTTCAAGATCGGTGTGGAGTTCTACAAGCGCGCTGACTGGGGCTGGCTCAACCTGAGCGACGACAGCCTCATCATACCGCCCGAGAGCGAAGCTACCTTCGTGGCTGAGGTGTCCCTGCCCGCCGATGTTGCTCCTGGCGCCTATGAAGGCGTGATCTACATGTTCAACCCGGGTGATGCCTATCACCCCGACCACGAATCAGCCCTGCCGGTGGTGGTTAATGTCATTGCCGACCTGGAAGATGCTGGCTCGATCACCTTTGGCGGCGGCGAGATGGCCGATACCCTCTACCAGAACAGCTGGACGAACGGCTACTTCAACTGGTACGGCGGCGGCTGGACCGGCGCAGGCGATTGGCGCCACTACTTCTTCAATGTCGATGAAGGCGACCTGGAGAACGGCAGTCTGCTTCTGCACACCTCCTGGAACGACCCCTACCCGACCGACATCAACACCTGGCTGCTCGGTCCGACCGCGGACTGCGCTTCCAACGACGCAGGCTGCGATTGGCCGAATACCTCCCTAGGCGCTCCCTGGCCGGATATCTTCGGTCCTTACACACTGCAGCCCGTTGCCAGCAGCGAGCCTTTCCGCTCCGGCGCAGCCTACCCGTTCAACACCAGCACCGGCGGACCGGATGACTGGGTGATCGGTGGGGCAGAAGTGCCGGGCTTGCACGAGGTTGCTTTGCACAATGTGCTCTACTCCGGCGAGGAGCTGGCAGCCCAGTTCCAAACTGAAGTAGGACAGATCCATACCACCGCAGAGATAGACCCTGAACTGGGCTCGGTTGAGATCAGTTCGATCGATGCCGATATCTACACCGACACTGGCTCCCTGGACGTGCTCTTCACCCCCACCATCGAGGTGCCCGGACTGGTAGCTTCCCTCAGCGGCGGTCTGGAGACCAGCTTCTTCGGCTGGTACGATGTCTTCGTCCCCGATACGGGCGGCTGCTATAGCGCCTGGTGCCCCGGCAACGTCTACGAGTACTTCAACGTCGACCAGGCGGGCGCCACTGAGCTGGTTACCCTCGTCGAAGTCCCTGGCGGTCAGGATATCGACTACTTCCTGGTCTATGATGCCAACGACAACGGCACTGCTGAGGAGGGCATCGACCCGGTGGTCGGCTCTTCCGGCAACAGCGCCGGTACTGACGAGGTGATCACGATCGGCAACCCCGCTTTGGGCGGCTACTTTGCCGTTATGGATGGTTTCAGCGTCGAGCCTGACAGCGGCATCGATACCCAGTGGTACTACCAGGTGACTCACCCCGGTCCGCTGCCAACCGACCCGGCAGATGAGATCAATGCTCCTATCACGGTCACCCAGGACGTCCCGTTCGAGCCGACTTCGGCTTCCTACAGCATGACCGTGACGGCGAACGATCACGCTGCGGCTTTGTATGTGGAGCTGTCGAACATCCCGGCTGGCAACGATGTGGATGTCTACGTCTCGGATGAGACCGGCATCATCGCCCAGTCGCAGACCGACGGCGACGGCGACGAATACATCGAGATCTGGCCCGATGGCAACTACCGCTTCGAAGCAGGCAAGCAGTACACCATCTGGGTGCACGGCTTCAGCGTTCCGGGTGGACCTATAACGCCCACCCTGCACGTCTGGTGGGATGTGCTCAATCTGTGGCTCTCAGCGACCCATCCGGACGTGCACGCCATGGCGATCGGCGCCGGCGAGACCGTCTCGGTGACGGTCCACTGGGACAAGCCAGGCATGGGCCTGGGCGAGCTGCTCAGCGCTCGCCTGGTGGTTGCCATCGATCCTGCCGGACAGCCGGCCGTGTACGACGACCTGGTCAACCTGACTCGCAACGTGCCACGACCTCCGGATCAACCCATGCCTGACGCCGCTTTCAACAAGAGCTTCGAGGCGCCGCGCGGCGAGAGCTCCTATTCCCACAATGGTTACCCGACATTCCTGGCGAACACTGGCGATGTCATCACCTTCACCCTGGACGTGATGAACACCGGCGAGATCTCTGGCACCTTCTATGTGGAGGATTACATACCGCGCCAGTGGGAGATCCTGGATGGCTTCGTCTACACCGATACCGTGGTGAATGTGTGTGAGGACTGCTTCGGCGATGGCTCCTGGGATATCCTTTACTACTCGGTCGAGCTGGAGCCGGGCGAGAGCTCACAGAACATCTACCGCACCGAATTCTATAACGCCGCGGGCTCCTATGGTTGGGTCGTCCCGAACTATATGGATGTCTACGACGAGGAGACCTCCTACTACTACGGCGGGACGATCAACTACGCTTACGTCCGCTCGTTCCGCTTCTCTGATGCCGCCGGCGAGACCATGAAATTCTCCGATCCGTACTATGTAGCCCCCGGCGGCATGATCACCTACACGCTCAGCCTGTACAACCCGAGCTCCGAAGATCGCGAGGTGTGGATCAAGGATACCCTGCCGGAGGAGGTCGAGTTTGTCGACGCCTCCGAGGGCTGGACCTATGATCCTGGCACGCATACAGTCGTCTGGAGCGGTTGGATGTACGGCTCGGCTTACCCGCAGGAGCAGTACATCTGGACGACTGTGGGCTCTGACGTGGAGGAGGGTACCTGGTTCGAGAACGAAGCCTTCATCGCCTATAAGTATGAAGGTATGCCGGCCTGGTGGATGTGGGCCGAAAACTTCGTCGACGACGGCTTCAATCCAGAGCTGGTGGTCGAGAAGACCGTCGACGATCTGCTGGGTCCGATCGGCACCGAGCTGAACTACAGTATCACACTGACCAACGAGGGTGATGAGACAGCCTTCAATACCGAGCTGGTGGATGTAATCCCCGCCATGCTCGATATCGACGAGGCTTCCATCACCGGCGGTGCCACGTACGCAGATGGTGTGCTGTACTGGTCAGGTGACCTGGGTGCCGGCGAGACGGTCGAGATCTCCTTCAACGCCACCATCAACGCTACGGCGACGCCTAACTACGCCATCATCAATACTGCCAGCGTCACCGCTGACAACTGGTGGATGCAGGCGTACAACAGCGCCCTGACCGAAGTCCAGGGGCTGAGCTACGTCTTCATGCCGCTGATCAGCCGCTAACGGCTGTGAAGTAGGCTCGCACCTTATCCTTTACTAGACTGGAGCCCCTGGTATTCCCAGGGGCTCTTGATTCTTTGGCGATGTAGGTAGTCGGCTGGCGTATCATTCCGGGCCCTGAAGTGGTACAGAATGGTACGTCATTCCGAGATTCGGCTAAACCGCCGAAGGCGGTATTCGGGGATGAAATAA
>CAZGIX010000117.1:0-14188 GCA_964525785.1 uncultured Anaerolineaceae bacterium | reverse complement strand
AGAACACCTCCTTGCCAAGGAGAAGGTCACGGGTTCGAGTCCCGTTGCCCGCTCAGAAGGACCTCGCGTTTCGAATTCAGATTGCTGATTGTGGATCGACAGTCAGCAATCTTTATTCCAACCGTCAAGCCAACCGGCGACGTGGCCAAGTGGTAAGGCAAGGGTCTGCAAAACCCTGATCACGGGTTCAAATCCCGTCGTCGCCTCTGGATTGTAGCACCAGCAAACGGCTCGCACCCCTCCCCAGCGAGCTGTTTGTTTTTAACCACCGGCGCTTTCCCTCCCTTTGCACTTCTTCACGCTAAATTTATGGTTTTTTCGCCGCCGGCATATTATTATATTCAGGCAGACCGTCTATTTATTTCGCGATTACAGGGCCATGTCCGAGCCATACCGGAGCGCAAATACTACCGAGAACCCGCCCGCCGGGCGCATCACCGAGCTGCGAGAGTCTTTCGAGCGCTCGCTGGAGCAGGTGCGCTACCAGGCGCTGCTGCTCAACAACGTGCGCGACGCCGTGGTGGTGTGGAACACCCAGGGGACGATCACCTATGTGAACCCGGCTGCGTTGGCGCTGTTCGGCTGGAGCAAAGAACAAATTCTGAGCCTGCCCGTGGAAACCTATTTGAACTGCTTCACCCCGACCGCACATATCCCGGCAGGCGAAGGGACCGGCGGGCTGAGAGTCGAGCGCCAATTCAGCAAACAGGACAGCAAATCGATATGGGTCAGCTCGCATGTTTATGCCCTGCGCGATCCCGGCGATGGCGGCCGGCTGATCGGGTACATGGATGTGTGCCGAGACATTACCGAATCCAAAGAGATGGAAGCGCGGGTGCAGATAGTCCAGACCCAGCTCATCCACGCCGCCCGGCTGGCTGCCATCGGAGAGCTGGCTGCCGGGGTGGCCCACCACGTGAACAATCCGCTCACAACCATTATTGCCGAAGCGCAGCTGTTGCTGCACAGCTTACCGGAGGGCCATCCGAACCGCGTCTCCGCCGAGGCGATCGAAGCAGCCGGCTGGCGGGTGCAGAAGGCCGTCCAGCGCCTGCTGGACTTTTCGCAGCCCGCCGGTGATATGATCGACAGCGTGGATGTCAACGAGACGATCAACTCGGCCCTGGAGCTCGTCGGCGAGCAGATCCAGGCCAGCGGGGCGTCCTTGCAGGTTGAGTTAGGAGAAGCCGTGCCGCACCTGCGCGGGAATGCCCGCCAGCTGGTCGATTTATGGCTGAACCTGCTTATGCTGTCCCACTGGTCCGCCATCGATGGACGCCCGCACTCCATCGGCATCCGCTCCGGTCATGCCGCCAAAAATGGCGTTCAGGTGGAGATCAGCGATAATGGGCAGCCGCTCTCGCCCGGTGCCATCGGGACACTGTTCGAGCCGGGCTACCTCACCACCCCGCGCGGGCGCGGCACAGGCGTTGAGTTGGCGCTGTGCCAGGAGATCGTCCACAAGCACCACGGTCAGATCAGCGCCGAAAGCACTTCAAACGGTGTTACAATTTTTCGAGTGTATCTGCCGGGCAGGTAAGATCACCACTTCAGCGGTTGTATCTCTATATGGAGCCTATCGCCTTGGACGTCCGCAATATCCTGGTTGTCGAAGATGACGAGATCGTGGCGCGCACGATTGAGCGCAGCCTGCGCAGCCAGGACTTCAAGGTCACCACTGCCAGCAGCGGCGTGGAAGGTCTGAAAATCGGTCGCAGCCATGTACCCGACCTGGTGATCCTGGACGTGATCATGCCCGGTATGGATGGCTATACTGTCTGCCGGGAGATGCGCGCCGACCTGAAGCTCTCCAATGTGCCCATCCTGTTCCTGACGGCTAAGATCAAAGACGAGGACAAGATCGCTGGCTTCAAAGCCGGCGCGGATGACTATCTGAGCAAGCCGTTCAACATCGACGAGCTCATCTTACGCGTGCGCGCCATCTTGCGCCGCGCCGCGATAAAACCGGTTCAGGCCCATGAGCAGCTGTCCTCCCTGCCTAAGATATCTGAGCTGACCCCGCATGCCAGGTCGGTCATGGCGCACCTGGGCAGCGAGAACAAAGCGGCAGGGATCAAGCGCTGCCTGATCGTAGGCGACTACGTGCTGGATACACTGACTTACGAGCTGCACACCCCCGCTCACGGAAAGCTGCGCCTCACCCCGGTACAGTACGATATGCTGTACCACTTGATGAGCCACCCCGATCAGATCTTCACCCCCAGCCGGCTGCTGGATGAGGTTTGGAATTATCCCACCGACGCCGGCAGCCCCGACCTGGTGCGGGTGCATATCAAGAACCTGCGCGAGCGCATCGAAGAAGACCCCAGCGACCCGAAATTTATCCGAACCATACCTGGTTTCGGATACACCGTCAACCCCAACATCGAGTAGCAACGCATTCTATCTGGCGGGCGGCTGCGCCGCAAGCCAATTGCTCCCCCTTCGCCTGGGGATAATCTTGCACAGCTGCACACCTGGCACATTCCCTGCATGGTAGGTTTGGTACAATAACAGGTGAGGAAATCCAGGATGGTCAGATCAGACCGGCAAGACCGATCCCAATACCAGAACGCAACCGACATGCCGCTACAACCCAGCCGTGAAGGTCTGCTGCTGGCTTTGCTCACCCAATTGAGCAGTATGGACCTTCTGCACCCCGAAGCGCAAGATACCCTGGCTGACGGGCTGTGCCGGGTCTTTGATTCGCAAACAGCCGGCATCTGCACGCTCCAGGGCGACCGCTCTGGGCTGGCGCGCTTTCAGTTGAATGGTAAGGTGCTGGCGTTCCAGATCGACGATCCCGACCTGAACTGGGATGAAGCCCGGCGCGAGGGTGGCTTATTCGGCCCAACCGCATGGAGCGCCAACAGCGCTCGCGCCAGGGGCATCCCGGCGCTCCCCAGGCAGCTAAACAGCGGCTTAACGTCCGCGGCATGCGCTCCGCTGATGGACGGCGGTTGGCATGGCGGCGCCCTGGTAGTTGGGAAACGAGCCGGCCCGCCCCTGGATGAGGCTGACCTGGAATTGCTGTCTGCCCTGGCTGCAAGCCTCGCCAGCCAGCTCCACAACCAGGCGCGCATCCAGAGCCTGCAGGCAGCCAATGCCGGGTTGGAGACCAGCCGCGACCAGCTGCTGTACTCACGCAACGTCCTGCGCGCCCTTTTCGACAGCTTTCCGGATGGGCTGTATATTGTTGACCAGGAATACCGCCTGACAGCGGTAAACATGCAGCGCTCCCGGCGCACCGGCAAGCACCCCAACGCGCTGGTGGGGCGCAACTGCTACCAGGCGCTGTATGGGCGCGAATCTCCCTGCCGGGAATGCCGGGTATGGAGCACGCTGTTCTACGGTGAGACTACCATGCGCACCCACCGGGAGAAGAACTCGCTGGGCGACATCCTGGAATGGGAGCTGAGCAGCTACCCGATCTTCGACAATCAAGAGCAGGTTGTCCAGGCCATCTTGTTAGAGCAGGACATTACCGAAAAGCGCCGCCTGGAGCTGACCCTGGCCCAGTCGGAGAAGCTGGCCGCGGTCGGGCAGTGGGCTGCCACCCTGGCTCACGAGATCAACAATCCGCTGACCGCGATTATTGCCAACGCTCAGCTCCTACAGCGCGAAATCCCGAAGGATGACGACCGCTACGAGCTGGTGGACTTGATCTCGCGCGCTGGCGAACGCGCCAACCAGGTGGTGCGCAATTTGTTGGATCTGGCCCGCAGAGACGAGTACCTGTTCGGCCCGACGGACATCAACCAGACCATCCACACATCGCTCAGCTTCTTACAGCACGAGTTCGTCGCCCGCTCGACGAGCCTGGTTTTCGAGCCAGCCGAGTCGCTCCCACTGCTCCGGGCCAGCCCAGACCACCTGCAAGGGGTATGGCTGAACCTGCTGACCAACGCCCTGGACTCGGTTGAAAATGAGCGCGGCGAGATCCGTGTCAAGACCTACGCCGAGGGGGATGAGGTTTTCGTGATGATCGCTGATAATGGGGAAGGCATTCCGCCGGAGGAGCTGGAGCGCATCTTCGAGCCGTTCTACACCACCAAGGAACCCGGGCGCGGCACCGGTTTGGGGTTATCTGTCTGCCAGAGGATCATCAAGCAGCACGGAGGCCGCATCCTGGTGTCGAGCCAGCCTGGGGCGGGCACACAGTTTGTGGTGGTCTTACCTGCATCTTAAAGCCGGTCAAGTCCCCCAATCCCGAAGGTAAAGGAAATCGTAACCCACCGTGCGGTTGGAAAGCTTGGCGATCGGCGGCAGGATGCGTTTGAAGTGGTAGCGGCGAACGCGCTCGACCACTTGATGGACGAAGCTCTCGGAGAACCCGGCCTGCACACAATCTTCGGGGGTATAGCGCAGGTCTACCAGCAAATAGAGCAGTTTATCCACTTCCTCGTAGGTGAAACCCAGCTCGCCTTCATCGGTCTGCCCCAGCCACAGGTCGGCGGAGGGGGGTTTGGCAATGATTGCCTCGGGGATCTGCAGAGCGTGAGCCAGCTGGCGCACCTGGGTCTTGTACAGATCGCCAATGGGATTAAGTGCGTTAGCCGAATCGCCGTACAGGGTTGTGTAGCCGAGCAGGATCTCAGTCTTGTTGCCGGTCCCGACCACCAGACCCCGCGTGGCTTCGGATTGGTCATACAGGACGATCATACGGGCGCGCGCCATGGCGTTGCCGCGCCGCACCTGGTTCATATCAGGGAAGCGATCGAACAATGGTTCCACCATCTCGGTAATGGGCACGGTCAGGGACTGCACTCCCAGGGCGTCGATCACCATCTGGGCATGCTCCAGCGAATCGGCAGATGATGTGCGGTAGGGCATGCGCACCGCCAGCACATTCTGCGGTCCGAGAGCTTCGGCCGCCAGGGTACAGGAGACAGATGAGTCCAACCCGCCCGAAAGCCCCACCACGGCCCGCGAGAAGCCGGCGCGGGTGATCTCGGTGTGGATGAAACCGGTGAGGATCTTGCGAGCCAGATCGGTATTGATGGTCAGGTCAATCATTGGTACACCTCAATCATGGCGGCACACACCTAACGGTTCACCGGCCTGCCTTCGTTCAGGATGCGGGTCATCTCCCGCATGACCAGAGCAGTGCGCTCGTCACGCAGCAAAGGCAGCAGGGCCCGCGTGCGGTGCAGCTGGTTTAAATCGACCTCCAGCAGGGTCAACGCTTCCTGATGGTAGGGACCTTTGATGAGCAGCTCACCGGAGGGATCGAACACCGTCGAGCCGCCCCAGAAATTCAAGCCATCTTCATAGCCCACGCGGTTGACGTGCACGATGAAATCGGTAAACAGGCTGGCATAGGCGCGGTTGATGTGCTCGACCCAGCGCGCCGATTCGAGCTGTGGCTCAGCGCGCAGGCCGCGCCCGGGAGAAGCGGATGTGTAAATCATCAGGTCAGCCCCATCCAGCCAGAGCAGGTAAGGCGGCGAAGCGTGCCAGAAATCCTCGCAGATCAGCAGCCCAATCCGGCCGAAACGGGTATCGAAGGCACGCACACTGTCCCCCCAGGCAAAAAACCGACCCTCATCGAATAAGCCATAGGTAGGCAGGTAGACCTTGTGGTGAACGTGCAGCACCCGCCCCTGGGAAAGATAAGCAGAAGCGATGTAGAAGCGGTGGCGGTGATCTTCCTCGACAAAACCGACCACAATATCCAGGTCGCGGCTAGCTTCAAGCAACGGTTGAAAGATTGGATCCTCTGGGACAGGCTGGTGAGCCACGCTGGTAGCCAGGTCTTGCAGCACATAACCGGTCAGGGACAGCTCGGGGAAGATAAGCAGGTCGGCTCCGCCGGCACGCGCCTCCTGGATCAGGGAGAGATGCTTATCCAGGTTAGCCGGCACATCCCCGAGGCGGGTGTTGATCTGGGCCAGGGCCATTTTAAGTTTCATAGGCAGTTTTCCCAATGCGTTTATATTAACACTATTAGTCATCTCAAAAATGGTTATTTGGGGTGTGTGTGGCGCAGCCAGCATACCAGTAAGGCCAGTCCGGTCAGCGCGGCAAAAGCCAGGGAGGACCAGGCTTCCAAACGTAGTCCGCCGAGTATGGGGGTAGGGTCGGCGCGCAGCCAGGAAAGAGCGAACATCACCAGCGAGAAGAGCAGTCCAGCCAGGATGGCTGCCTGGCCTGGGACAGGCAGGGTTGGGCGCAGACGCTCCACCAGCCAGTAGATCACGAGAGCCAGCAAGGCGCCTAGGAGCTGCACCGGAACGCGCCTCTCCCAGTCACCCCATTCGTCTTGAACAGGCAGCGCCCACCAGCCTTCGATCGCCAGCCCATAGGCACAGCCATTCATCCAGCATGCCAGGCAAGCAGCCACCAGCAGCACCAGGCCCAATGGCAGCAGGGCGTCTGCCAGTTTGCCAATGCCCTGATGCGCTATCCCGGCGTAGAGAGCCAAACCCAAAGCGGTGCCTGCCAGAGCGCCGGGCCAGGCCAGGCCTCCCAGATAAACCTGGGGAATTTCGATGGAGTGGTTTTGGAAATAACCCCAATGAAGGGCCACGTAAGCAGCCCGACCGCCGACCAGGCCACCTGCCAGGGTGCTCAGACCCGCGTCCAGGCGGGGGAAAGTTTGCTTCGGCGGCGCCTCCCAGGCAACCCAGGCCAGCCCAAGCGCCGCAGCCGCCCCTAACATCAAGGCAAAGGCGTAAATTGGCACACCACCCGGCAGGTAGAAGGCGACCACGCCGTCAATGATACCATGTATGGCAGCCAAAAAGACCCAGCGGGCACTTGTCACAAGCGCATGCTGGGCCCTTTGGCAAAACCCAGTAGGACAGGGTGGAAAGGTTATTGAGCCAGGACTGCCTCAACCGGCTGCACGGCAGGAGATTTGATCACAGGCTTCATCCCGAACAAGATGCGCAGGAGGTTACTGCGCCGTACCAGGAACTCATACAGCAGCATGATGATGGCGAACGAAGAAGCTGCGATGATCAGCCACATGAGACTGACAGGGATCGCCCACTGCACCACGAAGAAGCCGACGCACAGCAGCACTGTCTGGTGAAAGATATAGAAGGGCAGCACGGCCTCGTTTGCATAGCTCAGGACCGGAGTGGTGTAGTTCAGATGCTTCATCCCGAAGCCCAGGAAGGCAAGTAAAGCAAACCAGACAATGATCGAGGCCAGCACGCTGTTGATTTCATCGAACAGGGCCGCCGTTGAGGGCCGGGTCATCAAGGTGAGGTGTACCGCCAGCAGCAGCACAGCTCCTACCAGGGAGATCCAGCGCATGCGCAGGATGCGGTCCTGAAGCCGCTGGTGAGAGGCGAATACAAAGCCGATGAAGAAGAAGACCATATACACCGGCATCGGCCAGCCGCCTGGATCCGGCATGCCATCGACCCAGTCGAAGAACAGGAAAGTGGGCAGACAGAGCAGATAGGCCACTCCGGGCAAGGCCAGGACATTTCCCAGGCCGTTCAGCACGCGCTGACCACCGGCCTTCAGCCAGCGGAAGAGCGGATAAAACATGAGGATGTAGATGAAAAGGAAGAGCAGGTACCACAGGTGCATGCCCGCCCAGGCAAAGTTGCCGCCCACGCCGGGGTCCATGTAAAAACCATCGAAGTAGTGCGGCAGGAACTGGAAGTACGAGCCGTCGAACTGGTGGTGGGAGATGCGCTCCAGATAGACCTGCAAGGAAGCGTGGGTGAATACGCCCACCAGCAGCGGCACACCCAGGCGTAAAAACTTATCCACGAAGAACTTACCTGCCCCGCCTTTGCGCATCGCATAATAGATGCTCACTCCCGAGATCAGGAACATCAGCGGCATCATCCAGGTGCAGAAAAACTCCTGAAGCACATTGACGCTGGAATACGTCAGCGGGCTTTTGACATGCCAGTTTCCCAGGTCGAAGAAGCGCGTGGAGTGAAAGATAAAGACCGCCAGGATGCCGATCACGCGCAGCCAGTCTATGTAGTATTGCCTTTGTGTATCCAGTGATTTTGTGTTCATTTCAAATTTCCTTTCTTATTTTAGACAATCGATTGAATTTGGTTAATGATTTCGACTACCAAAGCACCCTTCTCAATAAACCCATCTGCCCCGGCCCGGCTGGCCATAGAGCGGTCATCTTGCGTTCCGTGGACGGTCAAGATCAACACCTTCACTTCGGGATAAAGAGCTTTGATCTCACGGGTGGCGCACTGACCGTCCATTTGGGGCATCTCCAGGTCCATCAAGACCACATCTGGTCGGAGGGCGCCCGCCTGGCGGATGGCTTCCAACCCATCCGGCGCTTCCCCAACGATCTCGATTTGCAGGCCTGCCGCCTCACCCGCCAGCGGCAGGACGGTGCGCAGGTCGTGGCGTACCTGGGGCATGTCGTCGACGATGAGGATCCGCATGTGAGCCTTACTCCCGGGTGTATATATCGGATAAGTCAAGCCAGGAACCACTGGTAGGCGCTCTCGAATTCGTCCGGATCGATTTCCGGGATGGGGGCGACCGGAACAGCGCTGGTTTCATAGCTGGCGATCTCTTCGGCAGGGTCTCCGAGGATTTCTTCTGCGGTGTAGCGGGGCGGCTCAGGAGGCAGCAGCCAGTTGACGATCACGTCGAAGCGCAGCAGCTGGCTAAAATTGGTTGGGGTCAGGTCCGGGTAGTTGTTCATCTTTAGCTCCTTTATCCTGAATATAGGATAGTCGAAAATCCCCCGCGGCGCATCCAGCACAGGGTGGATTTCCACATGCATAGAGAGACCGAATTTCTCGCTCGGGCTGCAGGCCGATACGCAGCTCTGGCCTACATCTACAGACCTAGGTCTTAAAACCAGGGTCGGGCGGCGCTGACGCCGCCCGACCCTGGTTATTTCGAGCTCAACTACTCTAAGGGGTACGCCACTGGCTGATCAGGCTGCGCATCTGGCTCAAGGCGCGGCCGGTCAGCTCCTGCAGCCGATCGAGCTGTTCCGGCAGGCGCGCTGGATCTTTATCCAGCAGGGTTCGAGCCGATTGAGCAGTCAACGTGATGCTGAAGATGATCTGGCTGACCGAATCGTGCAGCTCGCGCACGATCTGGTCATGCTCCTGTGCGGAGGCCAGCTCTTCAGCCTGGTCGGCGTACTCCTGAAGCTTAGCGTGCGCTTGCTGGAGCTCAGACAGCAGCTCCTGGCTTTCCAGGCGAGCGATCTCGCTGCTGGCGTAGAGAGCATCGTAGGCAATAAAGAATATCCCCGTGGCAATATAGAACAGACCGAATCCGAGGCCGGATATCAAGCCGGTTGTATATATCAAAGTAAGGAGTATCGCAAGGGAGAATAAGCCTCCCCACAGCAGGGCCAAACGGCGAGGATATTCCCGAAAGACCTGAAATCCCAGGCAGATGTAGAGTATAGGCCAGGTATCCTCGTAGGGCCGCGCCAGCCCAAGCGCCTGGACGATACACACCTGCAGTACAAGATAAAAAAGCAAAAGCCCATGAAACCGCCTGGATGACAGCTCCCACAGAACATAGAGCAGCAAAAATGCCAATAGCAATGCAATCGCCATGGGAAGCGCCGGGCTGCCGGCACTGACGACCAGCTTACGGAGAGCGACATAAGCGATGATCAGAAAGCTCAAACGGTAGCCAATGCGGTAGAAATGGCCTGACCGGCCCCCGGATCTGCTAAGGCTCGCCATTTCCAGCCTCTTCTATACGGATGCGCGTGCCGCGGCCGGGCTGGGATTCGATATCCAGCTTCCATCCCAATTCACGCGCCCGGTCGGCCATCCCCGCCAAACCGATATGATGCAGATCGCGGGCTGCTCCCTCCGGGTTGAAGCCGCGGCCGCGATCCTCCACCTCCAGGTAAGCAGGTTCGCCCACCAGATTAAGACACACCCAGGCTTCTTGAGTAGCAGCGTGCTTGGTGATATTGTTGAGCGCCTCCTGGACGATGCGGTAGAGGCCGATTGCTACCGGCTGCGGTAGTTGGCGATCCCCGATCACCTGCAGGTCAACATGCAGCCCTTCACGCCGGTAGCGCTCATCGATCAAGTGCCGCAGAGCGGATGGGAGCCCATCGGCAATCAAAGCGCGCGGGCGGAGCTGGTCTACCAGCACCTGGATCTCGCCGATAGCGCTGCGAGCCAGCTCTCCCAACCGGTCCAGCTCATGCGCTGCCCGGGCCAGATCCTTTTCGACCAGCATGCGGGCGGCTTGAACGGTCAGGTTCATGCTGAAGATCGTCTGGGTGACCGAGTCGTGCAGCTCGCGAGCCATGCGGTTGCGCTCCTGCAGGATGGCATATTCCTCGACCTGGGCGGCATGATCCTGCAGCCGGCGATACGCCTCCTGCACCTCGATGAGAAGCTGCTGGTTCGATTCCCTGGCTCGCTCGGCGCGCTGAATGAGATGGGCGTAGCTGCCCACAAAAAAACAGGCGGCTCCATCGAGCAGCACCGTGGCGATGCCTTCTATCTGCCACTCCCATCCGATCAAGACAAGCGGGGAGAATATCAACACAAGAGCAACAATCCACGCGAATCCTGTCCGTCGTCCCAACTGCAGCACCGCCTGGAAGCACAGCGGGTAGAAGAGCGAAGGCAGAAAATCCATCTCCGGGATAGCCAGCAGCATCCCTGTGACCAACACCGTTTGTACGAACAGATAAATCCATATGAAGCCCGGCCAGCGGCGGCCCAACCAGGCTTCCACTGCCAACACGATGCCATAACACGCCATCAAACCGTAAACGATGGGCGGCACCGGATCGTCATAGTAGTGGAACGCGACCGCCCGGATCACTACCGCGGCGTAGAGGAGATAGAAGACTGCATAGCGCATGGTTAACCCCGGTCAATCATCCGATCCCAGGCCGTGTTTCATAGCCCAGATAGCTGCCTGCGTGCGGTCCTCGAGGCCCAGCTTGCCAAGCATGTTGCTGACGTGGGTTTTAACAGTCTTTTCACTGATGATCATCTGCTCGGCGATCTCGCGGTTAGTCAACCCCCTGGCGATCCAGCGCAAGACCTCCAGCTCGCGTTCGGTCAGGTCGCTGGCGGCGGGTGCAGATTGCTGTGCAGACTCCGGTGCATGCATATCGCCCGCCACAGCCGACATGAGCTTCCTGGCAATATCGGGGTGCAGCTGGACTTTGCCGCCATATGCATCTCGCACCGCCTGTGCCAGGTCGTTGGGATGGATATCCTTGAGCAGATAACCCTGGGCGCCGGCTCGGATGGCAGGGAAGACCTTGTCGTCCTCGCCAAAGCTGGTAAGGATTAACACACGCGCTTTTGGATTTCCTTCCATGATCCTGGCGGTCGCTTCGACGCCATCCATGAGCGGCATAACAAGATCCAGCAGGACAACATCCGGCTGCAGCTGCCCGCTCAGCGCTACCGCTTCAGCGCCGTTCGACCCCTCACCGACCACGTGCATATCATCTTGCAGGTCTATAAAATCGCGCAGTCCCTGGCGAACCACGGCATGATCGTCAACAATGAGCACCCGGATCCTGGGCATCCGTCCGGGCGGATTAAGCGCAGATGCCGATCGGTCCTTATCTATGCTCATACATCACACTCCTCTTGGGCAGCAGGTTATACACACGCGGCGTCCAGCCTGTGATCAGATGTCTCTAATAAGAATAGCATCGAACGCCCCACGCGGCAAGTGGCAAGAGGAGTGGTGTATAATCAAAGAACGCATGTATATAATCAAAATGAGCCAATTGTGCCCAGGGGAGTAAGGTTATGGAAGATCTGCTGATCAATCCAAACATTGCCTATCTGGTGCTGGTGGCTGCCTTTTTGCTGGCTGGCATGGCGACCCTAAGTCCGGGCACCGGTATATTAGAAATCGCCGCCGTGTTCATGCTGCTCCTGGCTGGCTGGGAGCTCTATAACCTGCCGGTGAACCTGTGGGCACTGGGGATCATTTTTGTCGGCTTCGCCCTGTTTATTCTGGCTGTGCGCCGCTCTGCAAGCCGCACCCTCCTGGTACTCTCCATCCTCGCCGTAATACTCGGTACCTGGTTCTTATTCCGCAGCGATCCCTGGTGGGTGCCGGTGCTGAATCCCCTGCTGTTCATTATCGTCACGCTGCTGACCAGCCTTTTCCTGTGGGTGGTGACCGTTAAGGTCACTGAGGCCAGGACAGCGCGCCCAGACCACGACCTGGAGGCGCTGATCGGCGCGGCGGGCGAGGCCAAGACGAGCATCTTCGGCGAGGGCTCGGTGCAGGTGGCGGGAGAGCTGTGGTCAGCGCGCAGCAAGGAACCTATCCCTGCAGAGAGCCATGTGCGAGTGATCGGACGAGAGGGTTTTATCCTGGATGTTGAATTGATCCCAGGACAAAATAATAAGCCTTAATTTTTTTTATTCACCCACTGATTGACTAAACCAAGGAGGTAAACCATGGGTGGCACTGAACTAACCGTTTTATGTTTAATTGGGGCGGTCATCTTACTCGCTCTGGTGCTGATTTCCTCAGCCATCCGCATTGTTCCTGAGTACCGCCGCCTGGTGGTTTTCCGCCTGGGACGCTGTGTCGGCGCTAAAGGTCCTGGGGTAGTTTTCCTCATCCCGGTTGTCGACCGGGGGGTGATTGTGGATCTGCGCGAGCAGGTGCGCGAGATCCCGCACCAGACCTCGATCACCAAGGATAATGCCCCCATCTCGATCGATTTCCTGTGGTACTACAAGGTGCTCGATCCGACGGAAAGCGTGCTGCAGGTAGGAAACTTCGAATCCGCAGCCCAAGGGATGGCTACGACCACGCTGCGCGCCGTGATCGGCGGCATCATGCTGGACGAGGTGCTCTCCGAGCGCGAGCACATCAACAATATGCTGCGCACACGGCTGGACGAAGTGACCGAACGCTGGGGCGTTAAGGTGACCAATGTCGAAATACGCGAGATCATCCCGCCACGCGAAGTGCAGGATGCCATGAACCGGCAGATGTCGGCGGAGCGCATCCGGCGAGCGGTGGTGACGGAGTCGACGGGCACGCGGGAGGCGGCGGTCAACGTGGCAGATGGCGAGAAGCAGGCGGCGATCTTACGGGCGGAAGGCGACAAGCAGTCCTCCATCTTGCGGGCGGAGGGCGAGCGTGAAGCCCAACTGCTGCGGGCAGAAGGATTTTCCAACGCCCTGGAGCGCATCTACTCGGTGGCGCAGACGGTCGATTCGAAGACGATGACCCTGCAGTACTTCGAGACCCTGAAGACCATGGGTACAAGCCCGGCTACCAAGTTTATCTTCCCCATGGAGTTCAGCAGCATGTTGAGCAACTTCATTAAGGGCTCACCGAAAGAGTGATTGTTATTTGGGGTGTGTGCGGCGGCTTTGCCGCCGCACACACCCCAATATCTCCTGTTATTAAGATAGCCTCCCGCCTTGACCGTGGACACCGTGTTCTCTGCCTTGTCCGACAGCAAAGTGATCATCGAAAAGGCCAGCTGGCGCGACGTGAACGCGGTGCGGAGCCTGGAGCAGCAGTGCTTCCCCAAGGACTTCTGGCCACTGCTTGATATTATCGGCGTGCTCACCATGCCGAATGTGATCCGGTTGAAGGCGCTGGCAGGCGAGCAAATGGTGGGCTTCATCGCTGGAGAAAGGCGGGCAGGGGATCACATCGCCTGGATATCGACGGTTGGCGTGCTGCCGGAATTCCGCGGGCAAGGGATCGGCACGGCCCTGATGGCAGCCTGCGAGAAGCGCCTGCTGGCAAGCGCGGCGCGACTGAGCGTGCGCCGCTCGAACGAAGATGCCATCCGCCTGTACCAGCGTTTGGGCTACCAGCACGTGGAGGTATGGCCGCATTATTACAACGATGGCGAAGACGCCCTGGTGCTGGAGAAACAGCTGCCTACGTACGGGGCAGACCGAGATAGGCTATAATAACCTGAAATGAGCACGTCCAGACTGCCGGACCCGATCCTGATCACCCGCCCAGCTGCCCTGCACCGCCTGGCAGAGGCGCTGATGCACGAGACGGTGGTGGCGGTCGACACCGAATCGAACAGCCTGTATGCTTACCGGGAACAGGTGTGCCTGATCCAGTTCTCCACATCCAGCCGAGATTTCCTGGTCGACCCGCTCAGCCTGGACGACCTCTCACCGCTGGAGCCAATCTTCAGCAGCGCGCGCATCGAGAAGGTTTTTCACGCCGCCGAGTATGACCTGATCTGCCTGAAGCGCGATTACGGCTTCGAGTTTTCCAATTT
>CAZGIX010000116.1:0-14283 GCA_964525785.1 uncultured Anaerolineaceae bacterium | reverse complement strand
TAATCCTGGGTAAATTTAAAACTCGCCGTGGTGCTTTGGAGCACCACGGCGAGTTTCTTCATTGATCACGGAATAGAATATCCTATACGGAAGCTTGAGCAGTTCCCCGGTGGAACCAGTTCCGCCATTCACGCTTCTCCCAAATGACCAGAATGGTAGCAGCGATAAATATTGACGAGTACGTGCCACTGGCCAAACCCACCAGCAGGATCAAGGCAAATTCCCGCAGGGTAACGCCGCCGAAGAGCACCAGGGCGAGCAGCATGAATTCGACAGTCATCAGCTGAGTATTGATCGAGCGCTGCAGGGTCTGGATGATGGAGTGGTTGACGAGGGTCTCGAAATCCAATCGCCGGTAAATGTTCGAATTCTCACGGATACGGTCGAAGACAACGATCTTATCCTGAACCGAGAAGCCGATCACGGTCAGCAGAGCGGTAAGGAACAGTGCATCGATCTGCCAGCCAAGAAAATGGCCTCCGATGGCTCCCAGGCTGACGACAAGGAGAACATCGTGGAACATGGCAATAATGGCGCAGATTCCATAGCGGAATGCATTCTGCACGCCGCGAAAGGCCCAGGTAACGTAGATTACCACTGCCAGTGCAGCAACTCCAACAGCAAGGGCGGCACGGGAGGCGACCTCCTGTCCCACTGTCGGTCCAACGCTGTCGAAACGCAGGACGTCGACCTTGTCATTGAAGGTCTCTTCCATAGCAGCCACGACCTGGGAGCGGGTAGCATCGTCCAGGAAGCTGGAACGCGAAACAACTGTGCCCTCGCCAGTTATCTGCACCTGGATATCGCTGACACCCAGATCGTTGTAGAGATTGAATACCTGCGCTGCTTCAGGCAGATTCCCGGACTCGAAACGGACTTCGAGGAGCGTGCCGCCGGTGAAATCGATTGCCAGCGGCAGACCCCACACAGCCAGCACGATCAATCCCGGGATGATGATAAGAAGTGAGAGAATAAAGAAGTAATATCGTTTGCCGATGATGTCGATCATATTTACTGTATCCTTGATGCTAACTGGTTTAGATGCCAAACCATCTGCTCAGGTTCGCGGGCTTCCAGTAATTCAGGATGGCGCTCAGAAAGGTCCGGGTGACCAGGATGGCAGTGAACAGGCTGACGACAACACCTAATGCCAGTGTCAGAGAAAAGCCTTTCACGATCGTGGCCCCAAAAGTGCTTCCGAACCAAAATAAGATTGTGCAGGTGATCAGCGTGGCGATGTTTGAATCGCGAATGGATGGCCAGGCTCGCTGCCAGCCTAGGTCGATCGACTGCCTGATCGTGCGCCCGGCACGCATCTCTTCTTTCATGCGTTCGAAAATCAATATATTTGCATCCAATGCGCTGCCAGTGCTTAAAAGGAAGCCGGCAATGCCCGACAGGGTAAGTGTGACCGGGATGAACCGGAAGAGCGCAAATGCGATCAAGGCATAGATAATGATCGATAGAGTAGCAACCCCACCGGGCAGCCGGTAATACAGCAGCATGAACGCCATAACAACAATGAAACCGATCAGGCCGGCTCGCAAACTCTTCTGCAGGGAATCCTGACCGAGGGTAGGGCCAACCGTGCGTACTTCTACTACCTTCAATGGAATGGGCAGCGAGCCATAGCGCAGCTGAACTGCCAGGGCGTTGGCCGTATCGAGCGTGAAATTCCCCGAGATGATCCCCTGACCATCGGTGATTGCGTCATTGATGGTCGGGACAGACAGGACGACCTTATCCAAAACGATAGCCAATACGTTGCCGATGTTGGCGGAGGTGAAATTGGCGAAGGTTTGAACATCGCTGCCAGCCAGCTCGAAGCTGATCTCGTATTCACCGATTTGATTCTGGGTAACGTTGACGGTCTTCAACCCCGTACCCGTCATGACGGTGGGGAAGATAGCGCTGGGTACGGTTGAGGTCACGCTCTGTGTGGTTGTGGTGGAAGCAGTAGGAATATCGGTCTGGATCTGGGTCCCTACCAGGCTGATGGCTTCTTGCTGGCTAATCGAGCTCATATCGACGAATTCCAGCAAACCCGTTTGGCGCAGGGTTGAGATTGCCCGCTCAGGATCGGTCTCTCCCGGAAGCTCGACGACGATGCGGCGATCACCAGCCTGCTGTACGACGGCTTCGCTCACTCCAAGGCCATTGACACGATTTTCGACAATTGTGCGAGCTGTCTGCATGGATTCGGCCGTGATGGCTGTCTCTTCTGGCAGATCTGCTTCCAATAAAGCCTGGACGCCGCCGACCAGGTCAAGTCCCAGGTTGGTCTTGATGTCCCGATCGATACCCAGCACATGGATACCCGGATTATTGGGGAGATCGATCCAGATAACGACGGCAAGGATGATAGCAATGATGATCAATGGACGGACGAATCGCGACATAGAAAAAGACTCCCTCCGGATTTCATAGCAAAGCCAGTCCGTTGCTGGCAATCAGCCAGTCACGACTGGCAACAGCGCATTATACTCCCAATTAGTGGGAATGTCCAATTTCGCAAATGGAGCAGGAAGTACTATCACCACAGAGATCACGGGGCACACAGGGAATAGCCTTTGCTCAGCATTGAGTCAAGGGTTTTATTTTGGATGCGCTGCGAACTGATCGCTATCAGGCAGATGGATTTAGAGGGATCGTTGGCGCAGGAAATCCAGCGCAATCTGTAGGACCTGGGGGATGTCGAGATCATCAGTGGGGATGTACAAATCGGCATGCTGGCGGGCATGGCTCAGGCGATTTACCTGCGTTTCGTATTCAGCCTGCGACCAATCCAGATTTCGCCGGGCGATACTACATGGATAAGAGACATCCAGGTAGATCAAGATTTCGGGGTTGGCGATTTTCTGCCACATGGCAGGCACGTAGGAATGTTCCTGGGCGATGTGCCTGACCTGATAGCCGTGGAGGCGCAGACCGGCGATGAGCGTGGACTTTCCGGCTGCGCAGGGTCCGACAACACCGATAAGAGGTTTCGTTATCATTATTACTTGCGATTGGTGTTTGCGAATATGATGGCATTCAGCTCAGATGGCCTGCCCAGGATTACCAGCACGTCCCCCAAATGCACCTGGCGCACCGGAGTTGGATGGAAATCGTCCGCACCTTCCTGACGGAGCAGAACTACACTGATATCGAATCGCTTTTCAACCTGCCCAATATCTAATCCTTCCAGGTCGCTCCCCGCTTTGATTTCCAGGCGTGCCAGGCTGAGCGAATGACCTTCGACGGTAATCGGCCGGGTAATCTCAACCCCGGCTGCGGAGGCAGCGAAAGCAGGCGCTGCCATGCCCGTAGCGCTCATGGCTATGTAGCCAAACTGCTCCTGGAGAGCCTGGGCAAAATCATCATCGAAGATCCTGATCACAACTTGAATGCCAGGATTCAGACTCCGGGCTTTGACCGCTATTTGCAGGTTGAGGCTATCATTTTGGGTGCAAAGGATAATCGAGCGTGCCCGCGCAACGCCGGCATTCTCAAGGGCAATCTGCCGGGAACCGTCGTCCTGGATGACCGGCACGCCGAGTTTCCGCACGTTTTCGACGAGCTGGACGGAGGGATTATGCTCAATTGCGACAACTTCCTCGTCAAGGCTGGCCAGATTGGCAGCCACGCGGTATCCGAGGTGGCCTAAGCCGACCAGGATGATGTGGTCCTTATACGTGGATACAACAGCCATTTCCCATTCCTTCCGCCGGGAGCGCCGGTTAAAGAACATAATACCGAAATCTGCCACGCCCTGTGCCAGGATCACGATGCCAAGCAAGGGCATGACGAAATAGAATATCTCGAGGAACCAGGTTTTGGGGAAGTCTCCGACAGGATTGAGAAAGGTAATCGCCAATACCTGGTAAACTGAAGCGATTAAATTATCGACCGGCTCGCCGGCGAGTACAGCCAGCTTGAAGTACAGGATCCCGCCTCCGACGATGGTGAGCACAAACGCCAGCAATGACCACTGGAATTCACGAAACAATATCCAGCTATCTCTCAGGGTAGCCCGGGTCTGGCGCGAGATTGACTTTCGGCGAAGCATAGCTATACCAGATGAGTTGGGTTGGGCAGTTGGGTCAGCTATCCAGGGGCAGCCGCACCGCCATGCGGCGGACAGAATCACCAATGACGCTGGTTACGCGTAATGCCACGACAGTGATATCGTCAACGGGCCGGCCTTCATCGAGCTTCCAGGCGGTCTCCAACATACTATCGGCGATCAGCCGGGCGGAGGGTTCTTCGCTGTCAAGCAGCACCCGTAAACAGGCAAGGATATCCATCGATTGTCCCGTCCGCTCTCCGGCATGTACAAGCCCGTCGGAGTAGATCAATACAGTCAAACCAGGGACCAGCGACACTTCGGTTATGGATGGACGCGTATCTCGATACAGGCCGACTGGACGGCTGGGCTCGTCGATGACCTGGATTACCTCATCGACAGCCAGCAGGGCCGGAACTGGATTATTGCGGGTGATCACCAGGGTGTTGGTTTGTTTATCAACGGATAATATGTTCAGTGTAGAAGAGACTTTCCCCTTGCGTTCTGTGTACAGCGCATCCGAGGCTGCCCGGGCAGCTGCGCCATCGCGCACACCATCGGCAAGCAGGGTGATCACCCGGCGGACGACCAGAGTCGAGATCCACTTCGCTCCATGCCCGGAGGATTGCCCGTCTGCCATGACGACCGATAAACCCCCATTCGGGCGTTCGATCACTTCGACTGTGTCGCCGCTGTTCGAAGTGGCGTATTTCCTTACCTTGGATACTGCGATGCTTACTTCCATACATTGAAATTTTACATCAAGTAAAGAAATTGTTTATACGAGTTTGCCAGGTGGACTGCTTTATTGACTAGGCACTCAATTTACTGGCGATCAGGATCATTACTTCGCTGGCAACTGACTTGTGCATCACCACATCGACTTTGAATCCGGCGTGTTGGAAGGGTGCACATGCTTTGGCGAGGTATTCAGAATCACGAATGGGTGGAGCTTGCTGCGTCAGACGGAATAATCCTGCCGCCAGCCGGTCAAGGAGCGATGCACCGGTTATCCAGGCAGCGGGGATCACGATCAGCCTGCCCCCTGGCAGCAGCAGGCGATGGATTTGGGCGATTGTCGCCTCCTCGAAGATATACTCACTGGGGAAAGTCGCGACCGCCTGATCAAAAGACTGGTCCCGAAAAGGGAGCGCTTGCGCATAGGCAAGAACCAACTGAGCTTGATAGCTTGCTCTGGATATTCTCTTTCCGGCGAGCCTGTTCATACTCCAGCTCTCGTCTATGCCGAAAGGATTCTTCCCCGCCCGGTGCAGCTCTTCCTGGAGATGCCCGGGTCCGTGTCCAAGCTCCAATATTCTGGGACCTTCCAGGTAGGGCAGGGCAAAACGAACCCAGCTCTGCCAGCGACCTAGAGATACCAGCCAGGCTACCAGATCGTAGCACCCAGCGAACTGGTGGTAAAGCAGCGAGAAAAACAGCTTGAGGAAACTGGATAGCAGGCGCCGGTAGCTATTTGCCACTGCTCAGTATCACCGGCAGCCTGCCTGGCAAGGTCTGGTATTCAATTTGCCGGGCGGTGCTGGATTGGATCTCGCCATCGGCATGCAGAGGGGTGGGGGAGTCGCACGAAATCTTGAGCCAGGGGGAATTAATTTCGTGAATATCCGGATGCTCTATATAGCTGCCGGTGCCGGGTTTCATGGTGCGCGGGAGAATGCGCAAGATCTGCAAGCGGGTGGGCATGTATCCGTACACGAAGGTAAGCTGACTGTCGAATGGATCGGCATGCGGGGTCATATAAAACAGACCTCCCGTGAGTGGGCAGTTGCCCACCGTCACCAGGCTGACCGGGCCTCGATATTTCCCACCTTCCCAGGAGATATGCACGTTCCAATGGGGTTTTTGAAGAACACCCATGAGCGTGGCTACCAGATAGCGTGCCACACCATGCAGCCAGGTGATGCGCTGCTGGATCAGGGTAACGGTCGGTTCCAGACCCATGGCGGAATTGTTGTCGAAATAGCGGGGCACTGATGCTCCATCGTGAATGACCTGACCGATGTCCATCAGGCGCACCGATCCGGTGGCAATCACCTGCGCGGCGGATATCAGATCCACTGGCAGACCGAGATTGACTACCAGGTCGTTTGCCGATCCGAGCGGCATGATCCCAAGCGGGGGTAATGGATCCTCACCGGCTGCTTGTAGCAAGCCATTGACGATCTCGCTGATGGTACCGTCCCCGCCCGCAGCAATCACCGGCGAGAATCCGTCTAGCACCGCCTGAGCCGCGATCTGTGTGCCGTGATGCGGGCCACGGGTGACTTCGAGATTGTATTCAATCCCCGATGCTGACAGGGCCGATTCCAGCTCGCCGCGCCGTTTCTCTGCCGTCCATCTACCGGCGTAGGGGTTCAAAATCACTTTCGCAGCCATATCGGAAGAGCCCTTTCTAGGGAGAATTGACCAGGTATGGCAGCAGCAATGAT
Organism: uncultured Anaerolineaceae bacterium; assembly: GCA_964525785.1. Classification (GTDB taxonomy): domain Bacteria; phylum Chloroflexota; class Anaerolineae; order Anaerolineales; family UBA4823; genus JAQBDA01. The sequence goes on along the minus strand of CAZGIX010000116.1, from coordinate 7,788 downwards.
GCCAGGCCAAGAAATATAAAAAAGCCAAAGCTATCGGTGGCTGCGGTCACCAGGACCGTGGATGCCAGGGCTGGATCCTGTCCCAAAGCTTTGACGATGAATGGGACTATTGTTCCCATGATACCGGCGATGATCATATTGGCGATCATCGCCATGGTAACGATAGCCCCCAGATAGAGGTCATTCTGCCAGAAGGCGACACCGATCCCGATCACTACCCCAACACCGATGCCTTGCAGCATGCCGACGATGACCTGTTTAAAAATCACCCCCAGCATTTCCCGGGAGTCGATCTTATCCAGGGCAATGGCGCGCACAATCATGGCGACATTTTGGCTACCGGAGTTCCCACCTAATCCGGCAATAACCGATTGAAAGGCTGCCAGGATGGCGACTTCTGCGATGACATTCTCGAAGCGGCTGATCACCCAGGAAGCGAATAGGGCAGTGACCATGTTCAGGTAGAGCCAGGGAAGCCGGCCTTTAACCTGGTCTACAATGGGGCTTTGGGGATTCAGGTCTTTGTCGGTGACGTTGGCAAGGTGATAGATGTCTTCGGTGGCTTCTTCTTCCAGAACATCGATGATGTCATCGTGGGTAATCACGCCCAGGAGACGGTGTTGGTCATCTACGACGGGCAGCGCAGCCAGATTGTACCGCGACATCACGCGGGCAACATCTTCCTGGTCGTCACCAACCGTGACATAGATTACCTCCCGATCCATGATCTGTTCGACTGTGACGCCTGGGTCTGCTATCACCAGCTGGCGGAAGCCTACAACCCCGATCAGGTGCTTCTCTCGATCGATTGCATAGAGATAATAGGGTACTTCGACGTCCAGGCTGACCTGGCGGAGAAATTCTATAGCCTGCCTGGCTGTTGTATGCCGGCGCAGGGCGATGTAGGAGGTGGTCATCAGGCCACCGGCCGACTCGTCGGGGTAGCCCAGCAGAGGGATGACGTCCTCTGCATCCTCCATATTCGCCAGGGCCTCCGTTGCGCGTGCAGGCGAGAGATCTCCTAGCAGATCTGCAGCTTCATCCGGCTCCATTTCATCCAGGACGTCCGCAAGGCGCTCTGGACTGAGCGTCCCAACGGCATCCAGGACTTCCTCATTTTCCAGTTCTTCAAACAGATCGGCAGTTGAGGGGATATCCAGCTCTGTCAGCAGGAGGATTTGCTCTTCATCCGTGAGCAGGTTGAAGACTTCCGCCTGGTCTACAGGACGCAGCTCGAGCAGGATACGGACAGCATCCTGAATCCGCTGAGTTCCCAGCGCGCTGCGTATGCGTTCGATGATGATTTCCGGGCTGGGCTCGAGCATAATGAGGTTACGTGGGATACTGGCTCAGAACTTCAATGCCCTGTTTTCCTAACCAAGCAATCGCATCATCGATGGTCGCCGGATTGCCTGCCAATTGAATCTCGATCCAGCGGTCTTCCCCTCCGATCTGGGCTCGCAGGATATTGACCGTCAGATCGTAGTGACGAATAAGCTGGTTGATTATGGGTACACTAAGCAGAGAGGGTGGATATACTAGTCGGACAACCTGGTCGGACATGGTCACCTCCTGAATAGCACCTCGGTCGGCAGAGTCCTCCGGTCCCGAGTCTCAAGTTCGGTAATTCAACAGCGGGCTAAGCAATCGGAATTTTAACACTAAACCATGCCGGTTGCCAGTTGTCCGCAGCCTGCCTGGATATCGATGCCGCGCCGCAGGCGGATCGTGCACGGTATGGCGTGCGATTCCAGGATACTTTTAAATTGGAGTGCTCGTTCATGGGTGGTCGCCTGACCAGGATAAAGGCGAGTGGGATTCAAGGGGATTACATTCACATGGCAGAGTAAACCGCCCAGGAGGGCTGCCAGCCGGCTGGCCTGCTCAGGCGTGTCATTGACATCCCGGATCAAAGCCCACTCGAACGTAATGCGGCGGTGAGTCTTATCCACATAATACCTGCAGACCTGCAGGAGATCCGCGATCGGGTACTTGCGGTTTACCGGCAGCATAGATGAACGTAGATTATCGTCGGCGGCATGCAGGGAAACAGCCAGATTTACCTGGCGGCGTTCGTTTGCAAAGCGTTTGATCAGCGGCACCAGACCTACTGTGGAAACCGTGAAACGGCGGGCGCCGAAGTTATAACCATCCGCATGGTTCAGGCGGTCGATAGCTGCCATGGTCGCATTGTAATTGTGGAACGGCTCGCCCATGCCCATGACGACGATGTTCGTAACAGCTTTCCCCTCTCCATGGAGCAGCCGGGCGTAGTACAGCACCTGTTCGACGATCTCTCCGCTGCTCAGGTGGCTGCGGAAACCCATCTGACCCGTGGCGCAGAAGACGCAGCCCATGGCACAGCCAGCCTGAGTGGAAATGCACAATGTGTTGCGGCGGGAATAGGTCATCAAAACGGCTTCGATGGCCTGGCCCTCCGGCAGTCGAAAGAGGGTCTTGCGAGTCTGCCGGTCGGTAGATTGCTGGACAGCCAAGGGATTCAGGTGTGAGAACGATATTTCATCTTCAAGCCGCGAGCGCAGCCGATGCGGCAGATTTGTGAAGGCTTCGGGTCTATCCCAATAATCCCTGTAGATGGCATGCCAGATCTGCTGGGCACGATAAGCTGGTTCTCCCCAAGACGCGACCAGGGATTGTATCTCGGGCAGGTCAAGATCGTAGATAAGCGCTGGCGAACTCATGGGCTTGTGGTGGGTGGTCAAGAGATCCGTTCGAGCAGGCTGCTCAGATCTGGTGCGATCCAGGTCGGAGCCGGGCGCCAGGTCTCGGCAGCTGCCTGTGTAGTGACCCCGGAGAGCACGAGGGCTGTCCGGCAGCCCAACTCCTGCCCACCGAGGATATCTGTCTCCAGGCGATCACCGATGACGAGCGTATTTTCTGGAGAACCACCCATCCGTTCCATGGCCAGTTTATACATCTCTGGGGATGGCTTGCCGACAACAACCGGTTTGACACTCGTGGCGGCTTCCACGGCGGCTATGATAGCCCCGGCTCCGGGTATCAATCCTGCAGGTGTCGGAAAAGTGAGATCCGGATTGGAGCCAATAAAAGGCACTCCCGACCGGATCAGGCGTGTTGCCACAGTCAGTTTGTCATAATCCAATCTACGGTCCAGGGAGACGATTACCGCCAGGACCGGTTCGCGATTGGAGGAAAGCGTATCTGGGGTTAATGCGACAGAGGAAAAGCCGCTGTTTGCCAGGGTCGAGACCAGACCAAGCTCACCAATGACGAATACTCCACCCCCCGATGGGTATTGGCGGCGCAGGTAAAAAGCCGCTGCCTGAGCGGAATTGACAATTTGCTCCGGTTGGAGGTCTACCCCATAACCAGATAACTTATCCACGTATTGTGGTACAGACAAGGTGGCGTTGTTCGTCGCCAGGATTACCTTCCATCCCATTTCCTTAATATGGTCAAATATCTCGGGTAAATTGCCGATCGGTTCGCTGTCGCGCCAAAGGACGCCGTCCATGTCCAGGATCAATGCTGAGATGTCGTAGTGTGGGATCGTGGACACTATTTAGCTCCATAGCAGCGAAGTAAGTATTCGAGCACCGGGCGATCCATTAACCCCTGTTCGAAATCGGTGCGCTCCTCAAAATTTTCGTTCCCGATGAACTTGACCAACGCCGTGCGGGTGCTGGAGTCGTATTCTCCAGTCAGCGGACCACTGTAGCAGCCAGCCTGCTGCATGATCATCTGCAGGTCGCGCAGCGCATCCCCATTCAGGGAAATCCGGTCAAGATCTGAACTCTCGCCGAAGTACAGGTCATGAAGCTCGAGCAGCTCGCCCAGGCGGTGAACCGGATCTGGATGGTCATCCACGCGATAATCGATCCAGCGATCGTTCATGCCTCCATAGCCGCCGCCCGTTTTTACGATATAAATCGCCGCGCTCTGGCGGCCGCGCTTATCGCCGCCAGACCTGTCACCTGACAGGAGAGCTCTGTGCAACCGCCACATCAGACTGCTGCCACTATCCTGGGTATAAGACGCTAACATGCTCTCAACCACTTGCTCGCCTGCCAGGATATTACCCTGGATAGCATAGCCTGGCCCGGCGATGCCACCCGCCCAGGGCTGGCATTCACGACCCGTGAACGTAGCTGACTGACCGGCGGCATCGACCAACCCGACCTGGCGTCTTTCTCTTTCGGGATCACCAGCCAGCAGATAACCGAGGACCTCTGATGCGGCTAAACCGCGCCCCATCATCTCCAGACCTTGCGGTCCGTAGGATGTGTTGGCGTAGGATTGTGTCGCAACGGCCCCGTAACCGGCCCGCGCCCACGGAACGACACTCCCGACTGCGGGGAATTTTGAGGCAACTGCGATACCCCACGCGTTTTCGGTTGGATCAAACACTACAATGGAGAACGTAGACGGGTGCATAAGGCTCTTTTCTTATTATGCTATCGGATGTCCTGTATTATAACAAGAGCCGAGGACCTGGCCCTCGGCTCGATAGTTATTCCGGTAGAAAGCTGCTCCAGAACCGCTGGCTTATTTTGTGGCCAGGAGCCGCTTGGCTTCGGGTGTATCCATCACCTGGTCGACAAGTCCGTATTTGACGGCAGCCGGGGCGTCCAGGTAGTAGTCACGGTTGGTATCCCGGTCGATTGTTTCGATGGATTGCCCCGTATGGAGTGCTAAGATCTGATTCAGGTGATCTTTCAAGCGCAAGATCTCGCGCGCCTGGATCTCGATATCAGACGCCTGTCCCTGGGCGCCACCCAAGGGTTGGTGCATGTGGATGGTGGCATTCGGCAGTGCGTAGCGTTGGCCCTTCGTGCCAGCGGTCAGCAGCACAGTGCCGAAGGAGGCCGTCATGCCAACGGCTAGAGTGCTGATCGGATTCGGTATCATCTGCATGGTGTCATAGATCGCCATGCCGGCATAGACCATCCCTCCGGGGGAATTGATGTACATCTGGATCGGGGCCTGCGAGTCTTCGGCACTCAGATAGAGAAGCTGGGCAACGATGACGTTGGATACCTGATCGTTGATCGGAGTACCCAAGAAAACGATCCTGTTGCGCAGCAGCAAAGAATAGATATCGTAGGCACGTTCGCCTCTCGGGGAGGTTTCGATGACCATTGGAATCAAGGATTGGGGTAATGTGATGCTCATATTTCCTCTCTGGCAAAGTAAATGATATTGAAGTTACGCAGTTCAGGAGAAAAGGGTGGGTGTTCCGGCGGGTGCAGCCCGCCCTCAACAGCGTAAGTCATATGATAATTAACCTTCATCGGCGGCGGCTGGTTCAGCCGGCTCTGTGCTTTCCGCTGCAGCTGCCTCGGCCGTAGTTTCCACGGATGCTTCCAGATCCACGGGCGTGCTGTCCGGGACATCCGGTTCTACACCCGGTTCGCCCTCCTCGGCTGAATCTGGCTCGGAAACGATTTCGATGCCGCGGGCGATATCGCGCAGCCGTTCCTGGGTGCGGGAGATCAGCATGTCGACCATGATGTTGCTGACCAGGTTCGTCCTGGACCCGGTGTCGCGCAGCATGGAGCGAAAATCTTTCTCTTGCATCATATAGGAAAGCTCGCCCAGAGTGCGATTTGTTTCGGACTCCAGCTCGTCCGGTTTGACAACAATTTTTTCGGCTTCCGCTATCTCCATCAGGGTGAGTGATCTTTTCAGGCGCTCTTCAGCGACCGGCTTTGCTTCTTCTTTCAAGCCGTCCATATCCAACTGACGGGTTTTCAGGTACAGGTCGAGGTCCAGTCTTTGCTGAGCCAGGTTATTTTCCAGGCGATGGATAACGGTCTCGACTTCCTGGTCCAGCATCTGAGGAGGATATTTTATGGTTGAGCGCTCGATCACCTGCTGGATGACTTTATCATCATATTCCGCATTGTACTCATCCTGGGCGTGCTTCACTAGGTTCTGGCGAATGGCCTCTCGCAGCTCGTCCATGTTGGCGTAGTCACCGACCGACTTGGCGAACTCGTCATCTAAAGCCGGCACTACCCTGGAATTGACCTGCTCAACAGTCATGTAGAAATGGGCTTCCACGCCGCGCAGGTTGTCCATATCGGTGTCTTCGGTGTATGTGTAGGTGAAATCGAGCTGCTGCCCCGCAACTGCGCCAATCAAACGGCGGGAAAAGCCGGGGAAGGGCCAGGCTGATGGACCATCGCTTCCTTCGGCGGAAATTACTACCGGGAGCGGCCTATCGTTGATGAGTGCAGCTGGCTGCCCTTCAGCAGGCTCTACTCGATCGGCTCGGAGCTGGATGCGCACCAAATCGCCTTCCTGGGCAGACCGGTCAACAGGCTCTATGACCGCCTGGCGTTCTTGGAGATTCTTAACCACTTCATCGACCTGCTCGGGCTTGATCTCTTCCAGCTCGTACGGCATGCGGATAGAGTGATAATCGCCCAATGTGACTTCTGCACGCAGGGGGATGACGAACTCAAAGGTAGGTGGATCCAGCTTGACAATATTCTCAAGCGAACCCGGTCCGTAAGGATGGATATCTGCCCCTTTGATGACCTCAGGGTAGATGTCGGTGATCAGGATATCAACGGCTTCCTCGATAATCGCCGGCTCGCCAATATGGCGCACGATTACAGGATACGGGGCTTTTCCAGGACGAAAGCCGGGTATCTTTACCTGCCTGGCGAGTTTACGAGCAGCGCGCTGCTTGGCCGACTCGAAGGGCTGCGGGTCGACTTCGACCGTAAGCTTGACCTGATGGTCTTCAAGGGGTTGGGAATCGATCTTCAATGCATTGTCCTCGGGACGAGATTTAGAGAATCAACCAATATACAGGAAAGCCGCTGCATTATAACATGCTCGATTTCATGCGGCATATAAGAAAAGTGTATGAAAAAGCTACGAAAGGCTGGGACACCAATCCCGGAGGCGCGATTGGATGAGCATTCAGTGGGGAAGGAGGGACTTGAACCCTCACGCCTTTCGGCACGTGATCCTAAGTCACGCCTGTCTGCCAGTTCCAGCACTTCCCCTATCTGGTAAGTGTTGCTTGAGAATTATAAGCAAGGGTAGGGAAGACGTCAATAAAGGAAGTATAATCCGGCAGGAAGAGGAGGCAGGTCATTGAGCAGAGTCATCAACCTCGACGGGGTAGGCAAAGAGCGCAACAAGCTGGTGAGGACGGTAGCCACAGCCAACCGGCAGCTCATCCGGCAGACGGATGTCGATCTCCAAACCCGCGATCTGGCTTCATTCGTGGCGTTGGGATTGGAAGCGATCGCACGGACGATCGATCCTACTGTCGAAGCCTGGGAGAAGCGCGGCTACTGGCTTAAAGCCGACAGGTTTCGTATGGATTGGGCGTGGGCTGAGACGCAGGGAAAGAAAATGCGGACGGCGGTGTTAGGGGAGGATTGGGCGAGTGTAGCTGCATGTGCAGCCGCTGTAGCCGAAAAATTAATGAAAGTGGATGAAGTGAAGCGCCTGGGGGAGAGCAAACCGTGGTCAGGGGCGTGGGAACGGCTAACGGAAAGCCCTTAAATAACCGATGATTTGCGCATAGCCGCTATTCACCATCGGGAATCCCAAATCCACCACCGCCTGGTGAACATATCTGCAGGACATCACCTGCGTGTGCGTACAGGCTGCCTTTGCTGGGGAGGGGGATAGCCTCCCCGTCCCGGATTAACGTATCTCTACCGGCAGATCCCGGCTGACCACCACTCAGGCCATAGGGAGATTTCTCCCGGCGATCACCGATCAGGCTGACCTGGGCTGGGACCAAGAGCTCGATCTCGCGAATAATACCATCGCCACCAC
>CAZGIX010000115.1:0-14406 GCA_964525785.1 uncultured Anaerolineaceae bacterium | reverse complement strand
CTGGAGCCATACCGCACGTCGCTCCGGCGGCTGGTCTTCGTCGGCGATACGCGCCTGAACGACAGCACCGCCTTTGCCAACCTGTGTCAGGTGGGCGAGTGGCCCGGTGCGGTCTTTATCGGCGATGAGAATTCCGCCCCGGCGCAGGTGCAGGTAGCCGAGATCGCCCCCCAGCAGACACTGTACCTGTCTAACCGCTGGGCAGCGCTGGAAGATTTCGACCGCACCTGCAGAAAAAGCGGGCTGCCGGTGGATGAAGCCACAGCGGTGGTGATCGACCTGGATAAGACTGCCATTGGGGCGCGCGGGCGCAATGCGCATGTCATCGACAGCGCCCGGGTGAGAGCGGTGCACGCCACTGTCGCCGGGTTGCTCGGGACGGCCTTCGACCAGGAGCGCTTCCAGGCGGCGTACGACCAGCTCAAGCAGCCGGAGTTCCACCCCTTTACCGCCGACAACCAGGACTACCTGGCCTATATCTGCCTGATCCTGGGCAGCGGGCTGCATGACCGCCAGGCGCTGGTGGACGAGGTGCGCCTCGGTCAGATGCGATCATTTCGCCAGTTCATCGACCAGATCGACGGGCGCGCCGCCCAGCTCCCCACCGGGCTGTCTGACGTGCATGCTGAGATCTACGCCAACGTGCGCCGCGGCGACCCAACCCCCTTCAAGCCTTTCCGCCGCAGCGAGTATCTGGAAACGGTCGGGCGCATGGGGCACATGAGCGATGAGGCGCCCGCCGTCGATTTGTTGGCGGAGGAGATCGTCCTCACCCAGGAAGTGCGGGCCGCAGCCCTGGAATGGCGCCAGCGCGGGGCGCTGCTCTTCGGCCTGTCCGACAAGCCGGACGAGGCCTCCCTGCCCACGCCCGAACAGGCTGCGCTGGGATACCGCCCTATTCACAGCACACTGACGCACGCCATCGGGAGCCTATAAAGCAGGTCTCCGGTACCTAGGCCGGGGATATTACTCACCTGGCGCTGTTGATCCAGCGTCAGGGCATAGGATTTTGAAGCAGGTAGAAGGAGGAAATATGACCGAAGAACATCCGGCTACGATGGGCCAGCAGTTCGGCCGCCGGTCCTGGGCTGAGCCCTGGAAAATTAAAATGGTCGAGCCGCTCAATGTGATCGACCGCCCGGCCCGCCAGAAAGCCTTGCAAGACGCCGGCTACAACACCTTCCTGCTGCGCTCGGAGGATGTGTATATTGACCTGCTCACGGACAGCGGCACCGGCGCCATGAGCGACCGCCAATGGGCCGGTATGATGCTCGGCGACGAAGCTTACGCCGGCAGCCGCAACTTTTACCACCTGGAAGAAACCGTCCAGAGTACTTACGGCTACAAGTACATCGTCCCCACCCACCAGGGTCGCGGGGCCGAGCATCTGCTCAGCCAGACGACCATCCAGCCCGGGCAGTACGTAGCCGGCAACATGTATTTCACCACCACCCGGCTGCACCAGGAGCTGGCGGGTGGCATCTTCGTGGATGTCATTATCGATGCCGCCCACGATCCCCAGGATCCGCACCCCTTCAAAGGCAATGTGGACCTGGACAAGCTGCAGGCCCTGATCGACCAGGTCGGCGCCGGGCAGATCGCCTACATCAGCCTGGCGGGCACGGTCAATATGGCTGGCGGGCAGCCGGTGAGCATGGCCAACCTGCGCCTCCTGCGCCAGCTGTGCGACCGCCACGGTATTCGCATCTACCTGGACGCCACCCGCATGGTGGAGAATGCCTTCTTTATCCAGGAGCGCGAAGATGGATTCGCGGCAAAGTCTATCGCCCAAATCCTGAAAGAGTTTTGCGCCTACACGGATGGGGCCTGGATGAGCGCCAAGAAAGATAACCTGGTGAACATCGGCGGCTGGCTGGCTGTGAACGATAAGGAGCTTTTCGACGAGCTGCGCAACCGGGTGATCATTTACGAGGGACTGCACACCTACGGTGGTCTGGCCGGGCGCGATATGGAGGCCATGGCCATCGGTATCGTCGAATCGGTGCAAGACGAGCACGTGCGCACGCGCATTGGGCAGGTGCGTTACCTGGGTACGCTGCTCACCAACTGGGGCGTTCCTATCGTGCAGCCGGTCGGCGGGCATGCCATCTTCCTGGACGCCAAACGCTTCTACCCGCACCTGGCTCAGGATCTATTCCCCGCCCAGACCCTGGCTGCGGAGCTGTATCTGGATGCGGGCATCCGCTCGATGGAGCGCGGCATTGTCAGTGCCGGGCGCGACCCCAAAACCGGCGACCACCGCTACCCTGCGCTAGAGCTCACCCGCCTGACGATCCCGCGCCGGGTATACACCCAGGCGCATATGGACGTAGTGGCTGAATCAGTGAAGGCCGTCCACGATGCCCGTATGCATACCCGGGGCTTGAAGATGGTCTACGAGCCCAAGTACCTGCGCTTTTTCCAGGCCAGGTTCGAGCCGCTGGGATAATATCGATTTTGGGGGGATTTACGGATACAAAATCTGGGTTCCCGGTGCTTCTACCATGCCGGGAACCCTGTTATTTAACTGGTATCTATCCGAAAATTGAGGTTTATTTGAGGTGTGTGCGGCGACTATGCCGCCGCACACACCTCAAAAATAATTTCCGGCTAGGTACTTGTTATCCGCATTAAGATTGATCCGGTTCGCCGGTCTCTTGCTCCGGGGGGCTGACGATCGGGGCGGCGGTTTGCTCCAGCGGCTCTTCGGGCACGACAATCATAAAGACGATATAGGCAACGATGCCCACCGGACCGCCGAACAATCCAGCCACCACGAAGAGCAGGCGCACCAGGGTGGGATCGATGCCAAAGTAATCTCCGATGCCGCCGCACACACCGGCGATCATGCGCTCCTTGCGGGAGCGGTACAGTTTGCGGTATTCAGACATGGTTATCTCCTTTTTTCTCACCGCACTGCCCACGGCGCACAATGGATAGGTTATCTACCGGTCGTGGGATGGATGCGGCAAGATCGACTGTTTACAGGTTAGTTTCAAGATGATCTACGCACCGGCCCGGGAAAGGTTGCACACCGGCCGGATTTACCTAAGCCAGGATGGCCTCCTCCAGGGCAGACAGGCTGGGCGGCAGGCTGACCGGGACCGCCATGCGGCTGGTGATGGCGTCCGGGTCTTTCAAGCCGTGCCCGGTGCACACCGCCACAACCCGCCGGCCGCGCGGGTCGATCGCCCCGGCGCTGATCTGGCTGGCAAGGCCTGCCAGCCCGGCGGCCGAAGCCGGTTCGACCCACACGCCTTCGCTCGCCAGGCGCCTCTGCATGGTCAGGATCTCCTCGTCGCTCACGGCGATGATGCGCCCACCGGATTCATCTGCCGCCTGAAGAGCCTGCTTGCCGCGTGCCGGGCGTCCAATGCGGATGGCGGTGGCGATGGTCTCTGGACTCTCCACCGGGTGACCCAGAACCAGTGGGGCGGCGCCTTCAGCCTGCACACCCAGCAAGTGTGGCAGCCCGCTGCCGCTCTGTGCGTCGTACTGGCAGAAGCCCAGCCAGTAGGCGCTGATATTCCCGGCGTTGCCCACCGGCAGGCACAGCCAGTCGGGGGCGCTCCCCAGGGTGTCGACAATCTCGAATGCAGCTGTCTTTTGACCCTCCAGGCGATAAGGGTTGAGTGAGTTCACCAGGGCGATGGGATGCTTGCTGCTGATCTGCACCACCAGGTCGAGGGCATCGTCGAAGGAGCCCTGCACCTGCAGCACCTGGGCGCCGTAAGCCGCCGCGCCGGCCAGCTTTCCAGCGGCCACCTTGCCCTGCGGGATGAGCACCACCGCCCGCAGGCCAGCGCGCGCCGCGTAGGCCGCGGCAGACGCAGCCGTGTTGCCCGTGGAGGCGCAGATCACGGCCCGCGCCCCCCGTCCCAGAGCTTCGCTGATGGCAGCAGTCATGCCGCGATCTTTGAACGACCCGGTCGGGTTGAGCCCCTCGAACTTGAGGTACAGCTCAAAGCCCCCGCCCAGCTCATCCGCCAGGCGCGGGGCAGGGATCAAGGGGGTATCTCCCTCCAGCAGGGTGACCGGTTGGGTATATTCAGGCAGATTGAGCAGGTGACCATAGCGCTGCAGGACGCCAGCAGAGGGCATGAATAACTCCGGATAAGACAGGATTTCAGATGGCGCCAAACCGACCCAGCGCAGTTGATGTGCTCCAGATAAATCCACCATCGTACGGATGCTAAATTGTACCTCAGCTGGGAGAGACAGCCCGGCTGAGGGTGGACAATCCCACAGGGCAAGATATTATTGCCAGGAAAGTGTAGAAACTTTACCTGTTCCAGAGCCCCGGGAAGTACAGCCGCCCGGTTTCTCCCAGTACAGCAAAGAGAGTCATATGGTCCGGGTGGGCTACCAGGCGATTATCCGCTGCAGATGCGACAGCCGCATCTTCCTGCACCCACTGGTTCCCATTCCAGTAGTACAGGCCGAGAGAGCCTTCGAAAGCGGAGCCGAGCTCGGCATCGGAATAGTAAACCGTCAGGGTAAACGGCAGATTGAAAGTGATCACGGGCTGGCCCGTGTTGCTGATCACTGCCGTCAGGTCGAAGAAGCGCACACCCAACAGGTCGCCCGTGGACGGCAGGTCGAGTGCGGCCCCGGCAAGCTGCGCGGCGGCATGGCTATCATCCTGCTCGCTGTAGGTAACGCGCGTATCCTGGCTCACCGCCCCGGGAGGGAACTGTAAAGAGGTGCTGCCATCCGGAGCATAGACTGCGCCGCCTGCAGAGGTGATGATCCCTGAGGCTGTTTGCGGCAAGCGCGGCGGGGTGTCATAGCAGAAAGCCGGCGTCTGGTAGTAAGATGAAAAATCTACCGGAGCGTAATCCCCGTAATCGGTTTCATCTGCTATATTCGCTCCTTGCCCTTGCGGGTTGAGCTCGCTGTGCCTGGGACCGCTTGCATGTCCCCACCAGTTCTTCTGCAAATCCAGCAGCTGGTCCGTTTGATTAACACGGTCGTTGCGAATGATCACGCCGTTGCTGACCTCGATGCAGTTCTCCCGGATCATCAGGTCAGGTGAACTGCTGTCGGAGCTGACATCAAAGGCATAGCCGGGCGGGGTGCCGCGCAGGGTGTTATGCCTGTACACCCCTTTCGAATGCACATCCACCTCGATCCATGGATCCCGGTAGACGTTGTCCTCCATCGTCAGGGTGGCCTCATTATTTACCCAGACATCATTGCCGAACAGGGAATTGTTGAGCAAGCGCGCCTTCGACTGACCATCCAGGTACAGGTTACCCTGGAAGGAGGGACTGTTGTACAATACCAGCTCCGCCCCGGAATTGACGCTGAGCCTGCCATCGATGCGGGTATCTCCAATTGACACCTGGCTGCCGGTCGAAGACGACTGGATTTCGTAGCTGCATACCCCGGCAATGCCCTCTATCCGGCTGTGAGCCAGGTTCAGGATGCCCTTACTCGTGGCGTAGCTCTTTGAAATCCCTCCAGCTCTGTTGGGATCACATCTGAGGGTGGTAGAAACTGCAGTTATGGTTGCATCATTCCCGCCTACTGCGCCATAAGCATCGACGCCCAGCGTGCCGGTGATCACGTTGTCCTCCAGAAAGACGCCGGCCTCGTTAGCAGCGTAGAGGGTGCCGGTGAACTGGTTGCCGGTCAGGGCAGCCCGAGAATCATCATGGAGCTGTAAGGTGAAGGAACCTGTGTTTCTTTCCATTTGCAACTGAGCGCCGTTCCACAGGGTGAGCTGGGGTGGATTCACTGTGTATGAAAAAGCGTTGCCGCTAATAGTGTTCTCTTTCAAGCCACCGTTAATACTCAGTCGTGGATCCTGAAGATGACTGTTCACCAGATTGAAAGATTTGCAGCCGTCAAAAATCTCGATGATGGTGTTGAATAAACTGGAGAACACTATACTCAGCTCCCCACCTGTTTCATCAATACCACAGCGCAGGGTGGCTACACTGCCGGCGGGCGGCGGCATGATCGTAGCGCCATCCCTGATCTCCAGCACGCCACCCTCCTGGACGGTCAGTGCCTGCACGGCGTACTGCTCGCCGGATAAAACTAGCGTGGTATACACACTCCCAATGCAGAATTCAGGCACCTCGGTGCCTGCGGGCGAGTATACAATAGCAATGCTTTCGTTCTGATAGTCTGGTTTTGTGACAGTCACAATCAGTTTGTAGAAAAATATATCTTTCGGGTCGAGGCTGTCAGTATCAACGTACAGGAAAGTATTGGCACTTCCAGAGGTAAGATCCTGGTTAATATTATCGAGAGACTCGCCGCGGGAGAGCCACCACATCAAGAGCGCGCTTCCGTTCAGGTCTGGCCGGTAGTATAGCACCAGCCCCAGGATGTCGGTTTCGTAGATGTGGAAAATGCCTGGGCAGCGCAGCACTATCCCGCCCAGCGGCGGCCCCTGCTGCGGCCGGGCAAGCAACGAAGCCTCAGGACCTGCGGCGCCTCCGGTTGGGAACAAGAATATGGAAGCAATCAAGCACAGGGCAACAGCTCGGTAAAGACGATGAGTCATGGTAAGCCTCCTTAAGTCCATCGGCACGCGATGGCTGTGGTCAGACACCTTATCCATTTCATCTGCAACTCTAAGGAACAGTTAAAAGTCACCCCACCATCTTCAGCATAGTAATATTCAGCTCAAAAGTCAAGAGCCAGTTTTCACGATGATGAGGATATGGAATCACGCTACCCAAGGCAAACGGGTATTTCCGGCGAATATCCTGTACAATATAAGGCGATGGCTGCATCTTCCCGTAAGCCCAAGAACACAGAGACCAGCGAGTTCGGCGCGCCGGGGCGCGTCAGCCACGATGCCTCCCGGTTCTACGCCAGTCGGCTGTATGAGGATGTCCAGAGGAGCCAGGGCACCCAATACACCCAGGCGCAGATGCCAGCGGAGAACCTGAACCGCATCTTCTGCAAATCCAGCGAGGCGATGAATGAGCTGCCGGATGGCAGCGTGCACCTGATGATCACCTCGCCGCCCTACAACGCTTCCAAGGAATACGATGACAATTTGAGTCTGGAGGAGTACCTGGACCTGCTGGAGGGGGTGTGGCGGGAAGTGTTCCGCGTGCTGGTGCCGGGCGGGCGTGCCTGCATCAACATTGCCAACCTGGGACGCAAGCCATATATCCCGCTGCACAGCTACATCATCGCCCAGATGCAGTCGATCGGCTTCCTGATGCGGGGCGAGATCATCTGGAACAAAGCCTCCAGCGCCAGCCCGTCCACTGCCTGGGGGAGCTGGAGATCAGCCGCTAACCCGGTGCTGCGAGATGTGCACGAGTATATCCTGGTCTTTTCCAAGCACAATTTCAGCCAGAAACGCCAGGGGGCAGAGAGCACCATCACCCGAGAAGAGTTCTTGGAGTGGACCAAGAGCGTGTGGACTTTCCCGGCCGTCTCGGCGCGCAAGGTAGGTCACCCGGCGCCGTTCCCGGAGGAACTGCCTCACCGGCTGATCCAGCTGTACACATTCAAGGGGGATGTAGTGCTCGACCCATTTGCCGGCAGCGGCAGCACCTGCCTGGCAGCCCTGGCGGACGGTCGCACCTATATAGGCTACGAGATCAACCCGGAATATGTGCGCCTGGCAAACCGCAGGCTGGAGGGGTTCAAGGCACAGGACTCCGGGTAAAGAAACTCCCCGTCAAAAAAATAAATATTACAGGGCGCGCTCTACCCAGTTGACTTCGACCTCTTCCAGGTTCTTGTGCCGCCACAGCCGGCAGCGCTCGGCCAATCTGCGGGCGTGCTGGTAGTAGTAGGGCTCATGGCGCACCTGGATCTCGTGCTCCACGTAAGGCTCCAGCTTCTCCCAGGATTTGGCGATCATCGGGTGCATCCAGGGCATGATCACTTCCTCGGGTATCCAGCCCGCCTGGGTGAGGAAAGCCGCCCGGTCCAGCGAGTTCAGCACCTTTTTGATCGCCTGCTGACCCTCGGGGGTCAGGGCAGGCAAACCCAGCTCTGGATCGGCGGGCAAGTTCTGGTAAATCCAGCGCCGGGCGGCGATGTTCTCCGGCGAGTTCAGCTCCTGGAACAGCCGGTCAGCCACCTCCATGTGCCGGCTGCTGGAGATTTCCGCCAACTCGCGGTAGGCGATGTAGCCGCCGCCTAACACAGCTGCGGCCGCCACCGCCGTGGAGAGCGCCTCGGTAATCGCCCAATAGTCGGCCTCCACACCGGCGCTCCTCAATACCAGCCAGAGCAGTGCCAGTGCAGCGATCCAGATCACAAATCCAGCCGCGGTCAGGCCCAGGATATTGATCAGAGTCCGCCGGTCGTTTGTGCGCTCATTCATGGCAGCACCTCCACGGTGATCAGGTCTTTGATCTGCTCGAAGATGCCCGGGCCAATCCCATCCACCGCCTGGATATCCTCGATCGAGGTGAAGGGACCGTTCGCCAGGCGGTAGTCGATAATACGCTGGGCAAGCTTAGGCCCGATCTCAGGCAGTGCCTGGAGCTCATCCGGACCAGCAGTATTCAGGTTGATTGGAAAGCCAGGGGTGGCGCTGGGAAGCGGCTGCGAGCGTGAGCCGGGTTCGACCACAGCGTTGGAGGGTAGAGGCGCAAAAGTGGGCTGGATGGCTGGAATCCAGATCAGCTCCCCATCCTGGATGAGCTCAGCCTGGTTCAAGGACTGGATGTTCGCCTGGGGAAGTGCGCCGCCTGCAGCCTGGATGGCATCCAGCACGCGGCTGCCAGGGGGTAAATGATAGACCCCCGGATTGGCAACCTCGCCGCCGACCTGAACGACCAACGGCGAGTCGCTTGGAGCCGGCTGGAGCCGGATGGGTTCGCCCCTGGGCTGGCTGCTGACGAGCAGGATGATTCCAACAGCCAGCAGGGTGAGCAAGATGCCGAAGCCAATCGACCAGGCAGCTACCCATCCGGCTTTCATCGCATATTACACCTCAAGCTTGGTGCTCAGACCCAGCCTCTGGTTGGTAGCGTCAACATGCAGCACCCGAACGCGCACCTTCTGCCCCTCACAGAAAAGCTCGTCTGCCGGGACATGCTCACCATCCTGGTAGATCTCGGAAGCGTGGATCAAGCCGTCCAGGCCTTCCTCCAGCCGGGCGAAGGCCCCAAAAGGAACGATGCTGGTGATGATCGCTTCTGTAATCAAGCCCGGGTGGTAGCGCACCTCGGCAGTCTCCCAGGGATTTGGGTACATGCGCTTCAGGCTCAGCGCCACGCGTGAGCGCTCCTGGTTTACATTGATGACGTAGATCTTCACTTGCTGCCCGTAGCTGACCACATCAGCCGGATGGCGCACCCTGCCCCAGGAGATTTCGGAGACGTGGATCAGGCCCTCCACACCGCCCAGATCGACGAACACGCCAAAATCGGTGATGTTCGTTACTGTCCCCTCGATGCAATCACCCGGCTGCAGCTGGTTCAGCAGGTAATTGCGGCTGCCAGGCTCAGCCAGCGCGGCCCGCTCTGAGAACACCACCCGGCCGCGCTCGCGATCGCATTCAATGATCTTCAGCCGCAGGGGCCGGTCTTTGTAGCTCTCCGCCCAGTTTTCCGGGATAAGACCGCTCCGGTCGCCGGTCAGATCGACCAGGTGCGAGACGGGGACGAAGCCCTGTAATCCTTCACCACTGACCAACAGCCCGCCCCGGTTGTGGCCTGTTACCTGGAGCGTGCAGACGTGATCCTCTAAGAAGAGCGATTCAGCCACGTCCCAATCGACGGCGGGCAGGTCCGCGGGCGCATGATGGGTAGCATTTTTACTACCTGCCGGTACCTGGCTAACAGGACGCGGTTGGGTAACATCCTCCGCCAATACAGCCTCCCACCAGGACTCATCCAGCGGTGGTGGCCCCCCTTCCAGTTCTTTTGATACATTGTAATAGTGTTTGTTCACCATTAAGCCCACCTTTGTTTGGATAATGATCGGTTGGCTCAGATTCGAATAAAGCCTTGGCTTATTCGATCATTGCTTGCTGTTCCATGTCCATGATGACGTTGGCAACGGCCTCAATGGCAACCCTTTGTTTGCGGTATAAATCGGCTTCCGACATTGCCAGGCGCATTGCCACTTCGCGCACTTTCCGGCCTTCGACAAATTTAAGTTCGAGGATGTTATAAAGAATCCATTCACCGGTGAAGCGCCTCTCTCCTTCTGGTCGAGTCTGTTCAATGGCGCGGCGTAAGATGGCTCGCAGGGCGTTGGTCGGATTCCCATCGTGCTCTTGCACAGCTTGTTGGACGATGCGCAGTTTTATCAGGGGGCTCTCGGTAAGCTTTGGCCCGCCCCAATAGTGCGTCAAGGCGTCTTTCACCCATTGGGACAGGGTATCCTGTTCCACCGGGGTCACCGGTTGGGTAAGCACCTGAGCCAGCAAGCTGCTGCTGCTATAACGAGCAGCGGCGCGCAGGCTCTGGATCAACTCCACATCAGGGTTCAAGGCTTGCAAAGAAGTGAAAACCTGCTGCTGCGCCCGGCGGTCCTCCAGAGCCAGCGCCGCGCGCTGGGCCAGGAGAAAGAGCAGATCCATCTGCTCATCGCCAAGCGTCTGGTCAGCACCCCGGGCGATCCCCATCAGACCCAGCAGGTCTCTCGTGTCCTCGCGTTGTTGGTGTAAAGGAACAAGCCAAAATTCTCCCCACGCAAACAGACTGCCCTCCGCTCCGCTTTGTGAAACCTGCTCCAGGATATCAGTCGATAGATCCTCCTTCTCCAAGAAAGACGAACTGCCGATGGTGACGATTGTCTCCGGCCCCTGCGGTCCCAAGGCAGCCACAAAGCCGGAGCTGGCCTGCATCAGGTCGCCCACCGCAGCCAGGATCGATTCGAGAAACTGCTTCAGGTCCCCAGATGTCAGCAACCGTTCTTCCAGTTTCTGCACCAGCTCGATATCGTGGCGGTCACCTCCATGAAAAAGCCAGCGTTCCCAAATGGGAGCCGCCAGGGTGATGGTGTACTCCAGGATCAATATGGAGATTACCATGATGATCGGCACGGCAGCCGAATATTCATAACCGTAAAACTGCCCTCCGCGGCGCACCACGGTTGTAATCGCCAGGACGGTGGAGGCTGTTACCGGCCCGCGCATCAGCCACTTGAACAAGCGGCGCTTGACCACCCGGTCAGGCCAGGGGACGCCAAAAAACGCCACGGCATAAGCCATTACCACCAGCAGCGCGGCAACGATCATATTGCTGAATGTGGCAACCAGCCAGAAGAACAGCGGGCTGCCGGCTGCCAGGCTCGAGCCGAACAACAGGTAGGGATAGGAGCCCAGGATCGGCGCCAGTGAGCCAACCACCAGGTAGCCCAGGCGCCGCCGGCTGGCACGCGTTACGCTGCGGCGGTAGGCGCGCAGTAGATTCACCCAGGACCAGGCCGCCACGAATACGTAGTACAGCGAGAATATCCAGGTCAGCCCGGTGCGCTGCAAATGTGGGGCAGGCTGCAGATCCTCGACCAGCGGGCCAACCAGCATCGCGAACGGCAGAGTCGCCAGGAAGCCCAGCGAGATCAGGTACATAAGCCGGACTGCCAGATAGCGCCGGCCGCGCGAGGGACGTCCAGTTGTCGCCAGGATAGCGTCCGAAATATGCAGGTATGCGGGAGGCAGGAAGACAATGCCTACCCACTGAATCCGCAGCCAAAACTCGCGCTCGGCGGCAGCCGGGCTGGCAGAGCCGAAGGCGTCACCGACGAAAGCAATCACCACGCACACCAGGATCAAGGCAAAGGAACGCGCCACTCGGTCGCGCAAGTTGAACGTCAGCGCGTACAGAAGCAGAGAAAACGCCGTGATGGCTATCCCTGCCGTGAGCAGCTGGTTGATTGTCCTGAGACCGGTGATTATGGCGTTGTACATAATGAAAACCATTAAGCCAGATTACGGTCAATACTCTAGCGGTGATTACGAACCTAAAAATCCTCGATGTGACTGCGAATCAGCGCAGCGATTTTGCAAAAAACAGGGCAATATCATGGTTGGCAAAGTAACGGTCGTTGTAGCCGCAGAAATCAAAGCCCAGCTTTTGGGTCATCTTGATGGCGGGGAAGTTCTTGGGCTGTATCTCCAGCACCAGCCGGCGCGCATCGTGCTGCTCGCCCCATTCTTGAGCTGCCAGCACCAGGGTGCTGCCTATCCCCTGGCGGCGCAGGCGGCGCACGATAGCCAGATCGGTAACCCAGGCAGTGATGGGGGCGATGTCCAGCATCAGGCTGACATAACCGACCGCTTCTGCCTCCAGAGTGGCTACCAGCAAGCCGGAACGGTGCGTCCAATCGTCCGCCAGGCTGCTAACCGGGCGCGGATAATCCACCCGGACGGAGCGCGGCAGGCGGATTTCACGAAAGCTGACCCCAACCTGCTTATCTTCGGCTTGAATCTCCATCTGCCAGACAAACTCGGTGGAATAGTTATGGTCGATAGCAATCAAAAGCGGAATATCGGAGGCTACAGCGGGACGGATCTCAATTTCTGGCATGGTCTTCTACCTCTACATTATGGGGTGGCCTGCGCGTTCGTGACACGCACCTCGGTAATACACGCAGGAAGAGATTTCCCCTGGTTATCTGTGACCACCAGACCGAGTTGGTGGTAGCCTGGCGGCAGCAAGCTGGTATTCCAGATGCCCAGGATTCCTTTTCGTTTAACATCATTCCCCGCCAGGATGGTCTGCCAGTCGGTTTCCTCCGGGCGCTTCATCTCCAGCTTGTAAAAGCCAAAGTTCGGGATGTCCACCGTCCCAGTAATCTCGACTGCACCGCTGATCTCAATTCCGTCCGTTGGATACATGATGATGATCTGGTCGGGAATACAGCCGGAGCTTGCCAGACCGGCGGTGGGAGTGACCGTCACAGTCGCCTGCACAGATGCTTCGCCCAGTTGGGGTGTTACCGGCGGCAGGGTAATTGTTGGCGTGGCAAGCAAATCCAGGGTGGGGGTGAGGAGCGGGATCGCCCCAGGCACTGTCGGAGCGACGAAAGAAACCAGTACAAATTCGGTGATGCCCATGGTCAGCAATAAGACCAGGATGCTGGCAGCCTGATTCAGGCGCCCCTGCGCACTCTCGCGTTCTAGTCCAAACGCCGCGCCGCGCAGCTCCTGCCATGCCAGGATAAATTTCCGGATATAGATTACTCCCCCGAGCCCGAGAAGCAGATAAATCCATACCTCATAAGCCCTGAAAAAACGGAGCGCTTCTTCCATGGTGGCGTCGACAGTACCGAAAATAAATGCAACCGATGGGCAATTTGAATATCACAGCTGTTGCCTCTAGCGTTGTACCTCTCTTCGGAAGAACTACAGGCGTCGCAGCACCCCCCGGATGATAGTAATTAACTTAGGAACAATCAGCTCTCCAGCTTGTAGGACCTCCTCATGCGTTGTGGTAGTGTTCCCATCCAGGTTGGCTTTGTTGCTGATCCCGGAAATCCCTAAAACGCGCAAACCGCCATGCCGGGCAGCGGTTACTTCCGGCACAGTGGACATCCCGACCGCGTCCGCGCCGATGGCGCGCAGAAAACGCAGGTCGGCAGGGGTCTCGAAAGAGGGACCCGCCAGGCATACGTAGACGCCGCTGTGCAGCGTGATCTGGTTCTCTTTCGCCACCTGGCTGGCCAGGGAGCAAAGCTCCGTATCATAAGCGCGGCTCATATCCGGGAAACGCGGCCCAAACTCGTCCAGGTTTGGCCCGCGCAGGGGGGACTGCCCCGCCATGCCGATCAGGTTCAGGTGGTCGTTAATGAGCATTAAATCGCCGGGGGAGTAACCCGGGTTGACTGCTCCGGCGGCGTTGGTGACGACCAACATCTGGATCCCCAGGCGCTGCATCACCCGCACCGGCAGGCCGATGCGAGCCATGCTGTAGCCTTCGTAATAATGGGAGCGCCCCTGCATGACGACCGCATCCTGCCCCTCGAGTTTTCCGATCACCAGCTGCCCGACATGACCCGGGACAGTAGAGACAGGCCAGAATGGCAGCTCCTGATAAGGGATCGTAGCAGCGCCTTCAACGCTCCTGGCAAGCGAACCGAGACCCGAACCTAATATCACCCCCAAACGCGGCTGCGATGTGATTTTAGCCCGGATGGTGTTCGCAATCCGGTCGATCTGTTCCAGGGTAATATGCTCGTCCATAACAACTCCAGTTTACGATTGGCTGGTACGCGCGTCAGGTACCAATAAAAGAGGTATACCCCACCCGCACATACCAATATTTATTATAACATGGGCAGGTTAACGAAGTTCTCATTACGAAGCAACCACCGCGCTCAATACCCCGGCAAAAGCCTGGATGGCCTGCTCCACCCCGGCGTCATCGATCCAATAATGGGTCACCAGTCGGAAACGGCGGGCACTCACGGCGCCAACCCGCACGCCAAGCTTCTCCAGCTGTGCCGCCACCTCCCCGGCATCCA
>CAZGIX010000114.1:0-14414 GCA_964525785.1 uncultured Anaerolineaceae bacterium | reverse complement strand
CCGGCATCCAGCGGCACATCCGGGCTCAATTCGCAGAACACCATATTGCTATGCGGGCTGCCCGGGTCAAGCAGCATGCCTGGAAGGGTAGCCAGCCCGCGCGCCAGGCGCCTGGCGCGCTCATGGTCTTCTGCCAGGCGATCGATCATCGTCTCCAGGGCGACAATCCCTGCTGCCGCCAGCACACCTGCCTGGCGCATGCCGCCTCCAAGCTGTTTGCGGATGCGGTGCGCGCGGTGGATAAAATCGCGCGATCCGCAGAGCACAGATCCCACCGGCGCGCACAGTGCTTTGCTCAGGCAGAAGGTAACCGAGTCGGCAGGAGCTGCCAGCTCACGGGCGCTCACTCCCTGGACAACCGCGGCATTAAACAAGCGCGCTCCATCCAGGTGCAGGAGTAAACCGTTCTGGCGAGCCAGCTGCCCGACGGAGCGGGTGTATTCTGGGCTCAAGGGCGCTCCGCCGCAGCGGTTGTGCGTATTCTCCAAACAGATCAGGCGGCTGACCGGGCAGTGGGCGTCGTCCGGGCGAATGGCTGACTGGATGGCCTCCAGAGCCAGGGTGCCATCCGGCTGGTTCGGGAGCTGACACGAGTGTACGCCACCCAGGGCAGAGACGCCGCCGGCCTCGAATAGATAAGTGTGGGCTTTATCCCCCACGATGACCTCATCACCGCGCCCGCAGTGGGCCAGGATGGCAGCCAGATTCCCCATCGTCCCGGAGGCAACGAACAGACCGGCCTCTTTACCCACCAGACCGGCTGCCATCTCTTGCAGCCGGTTCACCGTGGGATCTTCGCCGTACACGTCGTCGCCAACATCGGCGCGTCCCATCGCCTCCCACATGGCAGGGGTAGGGTGGGTGACCGTATCAGAGCGCAAGTCTACGTACTGCATAGGGTACTCCTTGTCAAACGAACGCGAATCCGAGGTCTGAAATTGGAGTGATCCAATCTATTCGTTTTGAATGCGTGTATCTCGTTCTGCTGCTCCCATCATCCCTGGCTCCGGAGCTCTTCCAGGATACGCTCCAACTCGGGAGGCAGAGGCGCATCGAATGTAGAGGCCTGGTCCTCACCGGGCAGCCGGATCGTCAGACGTGCCGCGTGCAGGAAATGTCTCTGTATCGGGAGGCTGCTTTTCCGCCGCCCGTAGAGCGTATCACCGGCGACCGGGCAGCCGATGAAGTCCAGGTGCAGCCGGATCTGGTGGGTGCGCCCGGTGATGGGATGCAGCTCCAATAACGTGTGAGCCGGGAAGGTCTCCAGGGTGCGGTACTCGCTGACCGCCTGGCGACCTTTGTGAGGAGCCACAATAGCCATTTGCCTGCGCTGGGATGCGTCGCGCCCAATAGGAGCTTCGATGCGTCCGGTAGGTGTGGGCGGCTTGCCATCCACCAGCGCCAGATATATCTTGCCAACTTTGCGGGAGCTGAACTGCTCCTGGAGCCAGCGCTGCGCCCGGTCGTTTTTAGCCAGCAGGATCAAACCGGACGTGTCTTTGTCCAGGCGATGTACCACACCGGGGCGCGCCTCGCCGCCGATGCCCTCCATCTCGGGGGCATGCGCCAGGGCAGCCTGCACAAGGGTGCCGCGGTCGTGACCAGCAGCCGGATGCACCACCATGCCAGCTGGTTTGTTCACTACGATCAGGTCGGCGTTTTCATAAACGATATCCAGCGGGATCGCTTCAGGCTGAAGCCGGCCCGGCTGAGCAGCGGGGATCTGCACCAGCACGGTGCAGGGACTTTCCAGCAGCATGCCGGATTTGTGAGCCGGGATGTCATCGACGGATACGAGGCCATCTTTGATCAAGGCCTGGCAGCGGGCGCGCGAGAGCTCTGGCAGGCTGCTGGCCAGAAATTTATCCAGGCGTTGGGGATTGGGGTGGTTATATTGGAATACTACCTGGCGATCATTCACCCCGATAGTCCTCTCGAACCGGACCGCTGACCGCCTCTGAGGCTGGGTCGACCGGAGCGGGTGTTCCGGAAGGGGTGTTCTCCTTCCCTTTGAACCACATGCTCAGGACCAGGACCGCCACTCCGATCGAGATGCTGGCGTCGGCAACGTTTAATACCGGGAAGTTCCCCACCGAGAGAAAATCGGTCACATAACCCTGATGCAGGCGGTCGGTCAGATTGCCCAGCGCACCGCCAAACTGGAGACCCATCGCCAGCCGTAAGGTCCAATCTGAGCGCGGCACCTGAGGAAAATAATAAAGGATAGCGATCGCCACCAGGAAAGCCAGGATGGTGAATATATCCCGCAGACCCGGCAGCATGCCGAAGGCCGCGCCCATGTTGCTGATATGGATGATACGGGCATAGGGCATCAACCAGGACCAGGGCGACCACATGTCACCCAACGGCAAGTTGGCCCTCACCAGGATTTTTGTGAGCTGATCCAGAAAGTAAACCACCCCGGCAACGGCTAATAAGAAACCGTACTTATCGATGATCCTCTTCAAAATGGGTCTCCAATTTCGGCTGCGAGTCTGGCATCCATTTTACCTCAGATGCAGGTGACGAAAGATGGAAGACACTCTCAAAGTAGGTTGCTCCGGTCCCCACAAACCTATGCGGACAGTCTGCCCAGGAAATCGAGCTGGTGGGCAATGTACACCAGCTCACGGCGCTCTATCTGGGAATGCCGATCTTCGATCCAGGCCGCGAACCGCGCCGCGTCCAGCTCTGCATGACCTGCCAGGGCAAGGTGGATGGTGTGGATGATAAAATGCAAAAAGTAAGCCTCGTCATCCGGATAGCCCTGCGGACCCGGGTAGACCACCCAGTCGGAAGCACCTGCGGCCATTATCTCCGCTCCGGCGTTTGCCAGGTGGTGGAACATGTGGCGCCCGGTGCGGCTGTCGCCGGAGCGTACATCGCCCTGCATACGCTCGTCCATGGTGCGATGATACAAAGCCATCACCTGCTCGTCCAGGAGGGGATCCAGGGTGGGCTCGAGGATCGTTAGCCCATCAAAATTAACGCTGAAGAGGAACAGCCCGCCGGGCGACAGCAGGCTGAAGAGGCCCGGCAGTACAGCCGGTACGTCCACCAGGTCCAGGAAGGCATGCGCCAGCACCAGATCCCAGCGGTGCGAACCCCTCTCCCTGGCGATGAAAGCTGACAAATCCTCCAGCACGAAGGTTGCCTGGAAGGCTTGGGGCTCTGCACCCAGGGATAATAGACCGGCGGAGCGCCGTACCGGCATGCCTCTCTCCTGCGCCCAGGCTTCCAAATCGCGCGGGGCGGTGCGTGTGTTTTCCGCCTGATTATCCACGCCAGTATAGCGGACATGGCGAGCCAGACCCCGTTCAAGCAGGCGTGCTGCCATGGTGCCAATGCCGGCACCTACCTCCAGAATGCGCAGCGGAGATTTTGAGCTGGTGGGTGGGAGGGAGGCAGTCAGGCGCTCCCAGACTTCGCGGTTGAGAGAGCGGTCATCCACGCTTTTCTTGGCGGACAGGTAGCGGGAAAAGGAGTATTCTTCAGGTTTCATAGCTGTGTTGATCTCAAATTCTGCTAGATGATGGGGATCTTTTCGCAAGCAAACGAAGGAGAAATTCATGGATGGCTGCGCCAGCCTGGTCCCAGGTGGAATGGGCCAGGTAGCGCCGGCGCGCAGCTGCACCCAGCGCAGCCAGAAGCTCCCGGTCAGCAGCCAGCGTGGTGAGGATCTCCGCCAGGCTGCGCGGATCGTCTGGGGGAAGCAGGTAACCATCTTGAGCGTGGGTGATGATCTCGGTTGCTCCGCCAGACGTGGTGGCGACAGCCGGCAGACCGAAGCCCATCCCCTCCAGGTAGGCGATGCCGAAGCCTTCATAAGAGGAGGGCACGACTATGACGTGCTGATGGCGCATGTGAATAGATAGGCTGGCGGCATCCAGCGCGCCCAGCATGTGCACCCTTTCCTCCAGCGTCTCGATCTGGCGGCGCAGTGCACGGGTGTAGGGCGAGTCCGAGAGATACCCTCCCGCCACGCTCAGCTCGGCTGACTCCGGCGGCATAAGCTCCAGAGCCGCCAGCAGCGTGTGCAGACCCTTGCGCGGGATAAGATTGCCCAGGAAGAACAGGCGCAGCGGGCCCGGTTGGCGGGCGCGAGCGGCGATCTCAAGCAGGTCGATCTGCGGCTGGTACTGGTCACCCCCAGGATAAGCCACTACCCCGGGCTGCTGGCCCCCGGACAGGGCTTCGACTGCCCGGCGCGTGGTCTGGCTGTTGAATATAAAGCTATCCAGGCTGGTTAAGTACATACGCTCGACCCGGCGGTACAGCCCAAGCAGCCAGCCGGGGTGGGCCTCGCTGGCGCGCAGGTGGTGGACGATGCTGACCAGCGGGAAGCGGCCTTTCAACTGGCGGTTGATCCAGAATAAGGAGGGGTGATTCAGCTCGTCCTGCAGCAGCACATCTACATCCAGCCTCGAGAGGCGGCGGTGCAGGCTGGCGGACAGGTTATCCGCCAGGTGGCGGGAGTAATTGCGCCAGGGCAGCGAGACGATCTCGACCTGCTCGCCCTGGCGCGCCAAATATTCCAACAGCTTGCGGTCATACAGGTAGCCGCCAGAGACGGTGTCCAGGCTGCCGTAGATAACCAGCCCAATCCGCATCGGGATTAAGCTCGCTAGAGAGGAAGGGGGATATGGTAAGAAGCCCAGGCGATATCGTTCTCCCACAGTCTGACGGTCAGCCCGCTCAGATTGGTCGCCTGGATTTGGTCTGCCAGCGACTGGCTCAACAGGCGAGCGAAGCGCTCCAGGCTGGGATTGTGCCCTCCGAACTCGGGCAGGCTGTTCAATGTCTTGTCACGGTAGCGGCTGACCTGATCGTCCAGCGCGTTTTCGATAACCAGGATGTCGACCAGGTATTCGTGCTGGTCCAAGGCTCCCCCTTCGAGGATCAGCTCAACCTGGTAGTGGTGAGAATGGAGCTCGTTCTCTGCTCCCCAATCCCCACCGATCAAATAATGTTGGGCGATGAAGTCCCTCTTGACTGCCACGTTGTACATTCTGTATACCTCCCCGAGTTTCTCCGAACGATTGAAATCTCACCGCAATGACGCCAAGAGCGCAAAGGGATTTATAAAGACTCGATCCCTACTTCAAAAGCTCTGGCTGGCTGCAGCCGCCTGAGGATCAGTCAGTGTATGTCAAAACTACCTGCAGCGTCTCGCCCAGGCTGTGATCAATCAGCTGATAAGCCTGCGCTGCCTGCTCGAAGGGGATGCGGTGCGTGATCAGGCGGGAGACCTGCACCTCTTTGAGCAATTCCCAGACCACGCCGAAGCGGCGTGCTTTTGTCCAACGCCCGCTCAGCTCCGGCGCCAGGCGGCTGACCTGGCTGCTCAGCAAACGGATGCGGCTCCTATGGAAGCGCCCGCCCAGATCCAGGCTGGCTGCTTTCGTGCCATACCACGATCCGATCAAAATACGCCCGGAGTAGCCGGTCAGGGCAATAGCCTGATCCAGCGCCGAGGGGGAGCCTGAGACCTCGAAACACAGGTCGGCTCCACCGGCTAATAAGGTTTTTACCTGCCCAATATCCGCCGGATCGAAACTGGCGTGCGCACCCATCTCCAGGGAGATGGCTCGCCGGTGCGGGAGCTTATCCAGGGTCACCAGAGAGCCGAGGGGGAAGCGCGCTAACACGGCGGTGGTGAGCAGCCCAACAATCCCCTGCCCGAAGACGACCACCTCCTCCCCGAGCAGCGGCGCTCCGTCCATGACGAAGCCAACCGCCGTCTCCATATTGGGCAGCAGTACCGCCTGCTCGGGTGTTATATCCGGTGGGAGCGGGAGCAGATCATCGACCCTGGCATTGAAGCGGCTCTCATGCGGATGGAAGGCAAAGACCAGCCGCCCAAGCCAGGCCGGATCAACCGCTGCCCCCAGAGCATCGACGCGGCCGACCAGAGAGTAGCCGTATTTCATCGGATAGGCAGGTTGGGCCTGGAGGGCAGCGATGTTCTCGTCCAGCGCGAGATCAGTCGGGAACTGGCCGCGGTAAAACAGCATCTCCGTACCCGGGCTGATGGCACTGAGCAGGGTCTGCACGCCCACCTGATCTGGGCCAGGCGGGGACAGCTCTTCATCGCAGATCGAGACCTGCCCTGGCGATGTGAAAACCAGCGACCTGCGCAGCATAGCTCAGTGCAGCCTCCCCCACACCACCAAATCTTCCCCAACACTTTCACAGCCCATCTCTTGCAGGCGAGCCAGCATTTCCGGCTGGTCATCTGCGGGTACCTGAGACGCGCGATCTATAGCCAACAGGCCGCCCAGGAAGAGCGGTGCAATTGTCAGCACCACCTGGTCCACCAGGTTACCCATTACAAAGCCCGTGATTACACGGGCGCCGCCTTCGACCATCAGGCTGTTCACCCCCTGCTCAGCCAGGCATTCCAGCAAGGCGGGCAGTGATGGCCTGCCGCACGTGTCAGGGGGCAGAGACAGCAGACGCGCCCCGCGCTCTTCCAATGCCCTTGCTCGCTCCAACTGGTACGGTTGCGCCTCCCCATGCGCCGATTCGGGCTGACAGTAAGCGATCCAAGGGTGGGTATCTCCGTGCAGCAGGTTGGCATCCAGTGGGGTGCGCAGCTTGCTGTCCAGGATCACCGGCTGCGGGTCCTCCCCCTCGGCCAGGCGCACGGTCAGGCGTGGATTGTCCGCCAGCACAGTGCCAATCCCGACCAGGATGGCATCGTGGGCGGCACGCAGACGATGGGTCAGTTCCATCGATTCGTTGCTGCTCAGCTGCGTTGGCACCCCGCGCTGTGCGGCGATACTGCCGTCCAGGCTCTGCGCGTAGCTCAATGTTACCAACGGCCACCCGGTGCGTAGGCGATGCTGAGGCGCCTCAGCAAGCCAGTGCTCAATGGGAACCATTTCCCCCGTTGCCGTTGGAACGACTGATTGGGATTGGCAGGGGCGATAGATTGAGCAGGTGGTTCATGCGCTGCGCTTTCGTGAACAGGTAGTGGGCGTTATCGGCGTTTACAGTTGACTCCAGGGGCACACGCTCGATGACCGGAATACCCAGCTCCTCCAGTCCCATAATCTTACCAGGATTGTTGGTCAGCAGGCGCACAGAGTTCACGCCCAGGTCCGCCAGGATCAAGGCCGCGATGGTGTAATCGCGCTCGTCGACCTGGTGGCCCAGCGCCAGGTTGGCATCCACCGTATCATAGCCCTGATCCTGTAAGTTGTAGGCACGCAGCTTGTCCATCAGTCCAATGCCACGACCCTCCTGGCGTAGGTAGACGATCACCCCGGCCCCGGATGCGGCGATCAGTTGCATGGCGTTCTGTAGCTGCTCACCGCAGTCGCAGCGACGCGAGCCGAGAACATCACCGGTGAAGCATTCGGAGTGAATGCGCACCAGCACCTGGCTGGCGCCAGCTACATCGCCTAATACCAGAGCCAGGTGTTCTTTGTCATCCTGGGAATTGGTATACAGGCAGAGCTGGTATTCACCCAGCTCGGTGGGGATGCGCGCACAGGCTTGCCGTTCTATCTGAGTTCTTGCCATTGATCACATTATCCTTATCTGCGCCCGTCCATCCACAGCAGCATGATCAAAGCCACCTCGATGGCTTTAGTGACCAATCCCACCGGGTTAAAAGAGTTGCTGCCGTTGAATACGAAGTACGCGACAACCGTCACGGCGGTAAATGCCATTAACAACCAGCGGATCGCACCGTGATATGCAGCAAGCTGCGGCAGGAAATAAGCGATCATTAACGCCAGATAACCGACCGCATTTAGTATGAACAGGGTGGTGAACATCGGATCCGGGTTGCGAAAGGCGAGGAACAGGTGTATCGCGGCTGTCGCAATTGCCGTGACCATGATTCCATATCTTAAGCTTGACGTACCTTGTCTGGTGGTGTTCATTGTTATTTCTCCTAAAATAGTGATGATTAATCTCCTGCCGGAGAGGGTAGGGCAGTGACCGGGCTGCGCTGGGTAAGAGCCGCGCCCAGCCACAAGCCCAGGCCGCCGAGTGTCAGATCGCGGGCGCGGATCAGCAGGCTGAGGCTCAGCGCCAGTGCCGGGTCAAAGCCGATCGCCTGCATCGCCAGCACCTGGCTGGCTTCCAGCGTTCCCAGCGCGCCGGGTGAGGGGAGCAGGAAGGCAATGCGGGCAGCTGCCAGCAGATAAATCGTGGCGGACCAGCTTGCGGGCTGCCCGAGAAAAGATAGAGCCAGCCGGTATTCGACGATCATTAATGCCCAGACAAGCAGCGTAAGCGAAGCTACCTGGAGCAGGACCAATGGTTTGCGCCGCAGTAAAGCTGCCATCTGCTCTTCAGAGGCCAGCAGGGCATCGTAAACCCTGTGCAGGGGCGATGATACGGTGGAGCGCCGGTGGATGAGCCGCGCGATGCGGGCGAGGGGGCGCCTGCCCAGGCGCAGAGCCAGCAGGTAAGCGGCAGGCAGGATCAGCCCCAGGGAGAAAATGGGGATGAGCAGACTGGATGTCGCACCAGGTATGACGAACAGCAGGCTCAAGGCGATAAAGGTGAAATTAGCCAGCAGGTCCAGCAGTTTGTCCAGCGAAACGGCGGCGATGGCTGCGGAGGCGGGGATCGCATGCCGGCGGCTGATCAGGTGAACCTGCAGCGGCTCTCCGCCGATCTGAGGACCGGGGGTGAAATAGCTGATGCCAAAACCAGCCAGCCGGTAGCCGACAAGAGAGAAGAAGGGCAGGCGGTAGCCCTGGGCGCGCAGGAGCTGCCACCAGCGGCTGCTCCAGAGCAGCACGATGAGCAGGTTCAGAGCTACGAGCGCCAGGAGCTGTGCAAGACTCAGACGTGCCAGTACATCCCAGATCTTATCGACCGGGACAGAGCGCAGCGCCCAACCGACCAGCAGCAGACCCAGAGGCCAGACAAGCAGGCGGGGATTCCAGAGGCGCTTCAGGGATCTCATGAGACTTTCTCACCCGCCCGGCGGTAGATCAATCGCTCTTCCGGTTTCCACAAGGAAAAGGCACCGCTTCCCAGGTAGAGGATGGCAGTGTACAAGATCACCAGCATGACCTGGACAGGCGACAGGCTGACGGTCATCTGTTGGATGCCCAACAGGCTCAGGCCAAGGATTGCGGTGAAGCGGCTGCTGACCCCCAGAGCCAGCATGATCATCACTGCTGCCTGTGCCAGCATAAAGGCAAATGTGACCGGGGTTGCGATGTCAGGCACCTGCCCAGGGTTACGTAAAAGCCCTCCTGTAATCTGACCTACCAGCAGGATGACCGCCGCGGCGCGCAGCCCAACTGGCAGCCATTTCAGGGCGAGCTGCCCGGCTTCCCTGCGCGGGGACTGCCTCTGCAAACGCCCGCAGGTATATTGCCAGTCGATCATAAAGCCGGCCAGGAACGGTGCCGCGAAGACCAGCGCGGCGATATGCGTTCCCGGAGGGGAGAAAACCGGCATCAGGATGAAGAACAAGAAGCCCATCTGGATACCGGCAAAGGTGCGCCGGCGCACGCTGGGCGGCAGTTCATGAACCGGGAGTCCCTGTCGCCTACGCAGCCAGGTGGCGCCCATAAATATGTAGCGTGCCAGTGCCACTGCCAGGTACCATAAAGGAACCTGCCCGTACTGCACCGCCAGCACGGAAGCCACCAGCACCCCCAGCCCATCGAAGCTCAGATCCAGGATCTCACCCATGCGGGTGGTGCGGTCCGTGATGCGCGCCAGATAGCCGTCCAGGAAATCCGCCAGGGCTGCCGCAGTATAGAGCGCTCCCGGTATCCAGGCCATCCATCCGGGGGGCCAGGGCAGAAACAGAAAACCCGTCAGCCCGGCGATCAGAGCGCCGCGCAGGATGGTCATGGAGTTGCCGGCGCCATACCCGGATAGCAGCCGGGTTTCACCGTGGCGGTGGTTGTGCTCTAGGCTGCGCCACAGCACCCACAGCAAGTAAGCCATCGCCATACTCGCCAAGGCCAGCCAGCGTGCTGCATAGCCTGGCTGCCATTGGACGGCAAACAGACGATAGCCGCCCCATAGGAGCAGTGCGCCTACCAGGGCGGTAATCGCCCAGCGCAGGCGCAGAGATGTGAGGGGAGGTGGCTGTTCCGGGGCAGTGATCATGTTCCGTGTGATGTTTTGTGACAAGTAAGAGGCATTATATGCAGTAATACGAAGAATGTCTGGCCCTAGATTTATCATCTAAGTGGGATGGGGACACGTCATCGGGAGGCACACCATCCTTAGGCTGTAAATAATTAAAACAAAGAGACGAGCATCTCGCCCTCATCTCTATCATAGACAACCCTTGCGCGGGATATCAGGCAGCCAGGCATGCCATCCCACAGCTTTAGGACATATATTGTATCAAATATATCTAGGAATTACACAACTCAAAGGGGTGCACTCAAATGTTGTGGGTTTGGGTTGTGTGATACGATCGATTATAGATCTCGCCGGCTGAATGTGCGGACTGCCAGATAGAGCGCCGCCAGAAGGTATAGGACAGCATAGGCCAGCATCAGCAAGCTGGGGACCGTATTGGAAGTGAAGGGGGAGAAACCCAGCGCAGCCACCATCGGCGACTGCATTTCGAAAGCTGCTCGCTTCCACAAAGCCTCGCTGGGTAAGATCAGGCTGCTGACCACGCCGACATTTATCGCCGTCTGGTTGTTGAGCAGAGAGCCGAACTGCTCGATCCATCCGCCGATGAACGCAATTCCAAACAGCCCAAACACCAGCACACCGTTCGCAAGTGTAGAGAGTACCGAGCCTCCCAGGAGCGACACGCTCAGCAGCAGCAGGGCGTTCAAGCTGATCAGCGCCAGGCCGCGCAGGGCATTGGGCGGCGTATAGTCTGCCAGGAGGTAGACCAGCAGCAAAACACCGCCAGCCATCAGCAGCAGGTACAGCAGCAGCATCCCGGCAAAGCCCAGCCACTTGCCCAACACGATCTCCCACCGCCCAAGGGGCTTGCTCACCAGGGTATGGATCGTCCCGGAGGCAATCTCCCCAGATAGGGTATCCACCGATGTGAGCACCGCCATCATAACCGCCAGGAAATTGACCGCGTACAGACCCGCCAGCGTCAGGAAGTTGTAGATCTCGGTGAACTCCAGCAGAGGGACAGTGCTCTGGCGCTGGACGTCTTTTTGGATCTCGTGAAAGCCGATTCCGTAGACGGTCAGGAACAGGAGACCGAGCAGTAAAGCCACCCATAAGATCCAGCGCCGGGAGGCCTCGCGAAAGGTCAGGCGGGCGATGATCAAAGCGCTCTGCATCACAAGCCTCCGTCTGTGCCCACGATCTCGATGAACAAATCTTCCAGGGAGATTCGCTGTGGGCGCAGGGCATAAACATCCACCCCCTGCTCGACCAGGTAACGGTTGATGGCTGCGATGTGCTCTTCCCCCGCCAGGGTCAGGCTGAGGTGATCGCCGTCAGCGCGCACGTTGCGGCTCCAACGGGCAAGGCCAGCGACGATCTCGGGTGTCAGGGGCGAGGCGCGTAGTTCGACGCTCAGTTCTCCCTCAACCAGGGTCTGGAGCTGGCTGACCTGGAGCACTTCGCCAAACTTGATAAAAGCCACCCGGTCGCAGGTGATCTCAACCTCGCTGAGCAGGTGAGAGTTCAGGAAGACGGTGGTGCCCTGGCTACGCAGGTCGCGGATAATGTCGCGCACCAGGCGGCGCCCGACCGGATCGAGGCCGGAGGTGGGTTCGTCCAGGATGACCAGCTCCGGTTGGTTGAGAAGCGCCTGCGCCAGCCCGATGCGCTGCAACATGCCCTTGGAGAACTGGCGCAGCCTCTGGGCGGCATGGGGCGACAGTCCGACCAGCTCAAGCAGCTCCTCGATGCGCCTCCGGCTCGCTTCGGGCGGCATGTGATACAGATCTGCGTGCAAACGCAGGAATTCACTGGCAGTCAGCCAGTCGTGAAAGCGAAAATGCTCGGGCAGAAAGCCAACCTTCCGACGCGCGGGTAAGTCCCCAAGTGGAGCACCCAGCAGCGCGCCCTGCCCAGCCGAGGGACGGATCAGCCCCAACAGGATCTTGACGGCAGTTGTCTTGCCAGCGCCGTTGGGTCCCAGGAAACCGAACACTTCGCCCCGTTCGACACTGAGCGTCAGGTCAGCGACGGCGACTTTGTCGCCAAAGACTTTGCGCAGTCCGTGGGTTTCGATGGCGAGGGCAGGGGACATTGGGAAATGAATAGAACCGGCTCCGGGGGTGCATTTGGAACACACCCCTGGAGCCAGCAGGTTATTTGAGCGTGTTGGCGATGCGCAGACCTGCGCTGCCATCTCCCGGGCCGGTGAGGGAGTACAGGATGCCGTCCTTCGCCCACACCAGCAGATACTGCTTGGGATGATCTTTCAGATCTTGCAGGATCAACGTACCGGTGGCGCCATCCACGGGCACTTCGCGGTAGGTGGTGCCGTAGCGAGGGATGGGAATGACCAGCGTGGTGGTCCAGTCCACGCTCTGAGCGAAGTGGGCAGCATCCTCCGCAGACATGCCCATCACCTGCAGGAAGGCCTCGCCAATCTTCTGGACATCCAGGCCTGGTGGGGCTGAGACGGTGGGGCTGGGCATCTGGACGAAAGTAGTGCAGCGCGGCAGGCGCGGCAGACTCGGATCATCGGGATCGAAGCCCTCCTGGCGGGCCATCTCGACGTCGATTTGGCAATCACCATACATGGCTGCCACGGAGCTGGCGGTGCTGACATGCACGCTGGCGCCATTCAGGTCGGCTGGAAGTTGAATATCGCTGCGACCGATCTCGTCCAGCAGTAATTGGACACGCTGAAGATCGATATTAAAGGTGATCTCGGCTCCGGGGATGACCTTAATGCTGGCTTGCTCCTCCATAGAGACGGGCATACGCACCGGGATGCCCGCCAATTGGCTGGCTTCTTCGGGGCCGGCAACATCCTGAGGCTCGCCCTTATCCTCCACGTGCACGCTATCGGTGAATAAAGCCTCCAGCTGCGAGGAGCTGCCCAGCTGCTCGGGCAGGTTGCCAGGGTTGACCTGAACCACGGTAAATTGTTCCACCCGGAAGAGACCTAAAAAGCTGTTGGCAATTGCCCGCACCGGCGGGAAAGCCAGGGCAACAGCCAGGACGAGCACAATTCCCAGCACTACCCAGGCAGTCCGGTAGCGAGGTGCGAAAATTCTTTGGGACATGGTTTGTATCTCCTTTTCTGCAATACGAGCTTGCAGACGAGCGTGAGCGGTGGTCAGTCTTGGAGTGGTGGATGGCCTTGCAGAAATCGAAGCCAGATGCACATCCACCCGCGCAGTCCGGCTGGACAAAGCGTCGGCGCGCCCCTGGCAGGCTGGGCAGGCTGCCAGGTGCTCCCTGACCAGCTCTGCCTGCCCGGCAGCCAACTCATGGTCTAAATAGGCTTTGATCTGGCCTTCATCTAGGTGCACGGCTTTCTCCTTCCAGAGCCTGGTAGCGTACTTCGAATTCCGCTTCAGCACGCGCCAGCAGCGTTCCGACAGAACCAATGGCGATCTCCAGCGCAGCAGCCAACTCGGCGTACGACAATCCTGAGTGGCGCAGGAACAGCAACCGGGCTGAGCGAGGTTTCATCCGGGAGAGAGCTAGGCGTACGCGCTGGTGCTCCTGGCCTTTCACCACCTCGTCGGCCGGATCTCCTGGCTGGCTTTCTTCCAGGATACGCTGCCCGGCCTGGGTCTCGTACCGCCAGCGGCGCTGGCGGGCGCGCAGGGCATTGAACCCCAGGTTGGTCGCCACACGATAGAGCCAACCGGCCAGCTCGGCCCCGCTTTCGGCTGCCGGTCGCCGGCTGTGCAGCCGCCAGAAGACTTCCAGGGCCAGGTCTTCTGCCTCTCCTGGATCTCCAACCAGGCGGTACAGGACACCATAAACCCGCGGCCAGTATTCCCCGAAAGCCGCCTCGAGCCAGGCATCCGCCTCCTGTTGGCTCCGGACATGGACATGGTTTGCTGTCAAAGTCACTTCATACCTGTGCGCCAGCGTGCGCTTACATAAGATAGAACACCGCTCAGTGCGATTATATGACAAAAATACAGTGCGCCAGGGATATCCCCAGCGCACGCTCGATGGCTTTGAGAGATCGTTCCAGGCTGGCAGCGATCTTGATGACGCCAACAACAGCCACGATTTTATCTTCTTCTTTACGAAATCCGACAATCTCCCTATACAGTGTTCTTGGGGATCATGCGATCAGCATCCGCCCATGTCATTCCGACCCTGAACGCAGTGAAGGGAGGAATCCCTATGACGCTCATCGGAAAGACTCTATAAGCAGGGATTCCTCGTCGCAAAGATCGCCTGTCGCAAATGGCGCCTGTCGCAAAGGGCGCTCCATCGGAATGTCATCCAGTCAAGATACTTAGCAACACTCAAAAGGGTGACTACCCGAAATCCACGCTTTACAATAGGTTGGC
>CAZGIX010000113.1:0-14559 GCA_964525785.1 uncultured Anaerolineaceae bacterium | reverse complement strand
TAAGCCTCGAAACCCCGAAAGTGATCCAGCCTGACGACATCCACCTGCTGCAGCGTCGCCTTGAAGCGCGCGATCCACCAGGCATAGCCATCCTGCGCCATGACATCCCAGCGATACAGCGGGTTACCCCACAGCTGCCCGGTGGTACTGAAATAATCCGGTGGGACTCCAGCTACCAGGGTCGGCTTGCCCTGGGCGTCGCAGTAGAACAGGTCCTGGTGAGCCCAGGCATCGGCGCTGTCGAGGGCTACAAAGATCGGGATATCACCAATGATGCGTATGCCCCGTTCGTTGGCATACATTTTCAGTCTGGACCATTGTTTGTGGAAGACGAATTGGGCGTATTGGTGGAATTCAATCTTCTTCTTCACGACCGGTTGCCAGCGCTCAACGGCCGCTGGCAGGCGGGTGGCGATATCCGGCTCCCAGGTATTCCAGCTCGCGCCCCCATGGTGATCTTTCAGCGCGGCAAAGAGGGCATAGTCATCCAGCCAGGAATGACTGTCCTCGATGAAGGCTGCCAGCTCAGCTTTCTGGGCATCGCTGGCGTTAGCTCTATAATTTTCAAAGGAGAGGCGCAGCAGCCGCAGCTTGAAATCGATTACCGGCCCGTAATCCACCCGCTGTTCTGGAAATGCCGGTGCGCCGTCGAAGTCCCAGGGCGCCAGGCAGTGCTCCTCGACCAGGCGCTCCAGGTTGATGAGCAGCGGGTTGCCGGCAAACGCCGACAGCGCCTGATAGGGTGAGTCTCCATAACTTGTCGGGCCGAGGGGCATGATCTGCCAGTAATGCTGGCGGCTGTCCGCCAGGAAATCCACGAAGCGGTAAGCCGCCTGTCCAAGATCGCCAATGCCGAAGCGCCCCGGCAGCGAGGTGGGGTGGAGCAGAATGCCGCTGGCCCTGATGAAATCCTTGGCTGGCGGAGCGGCGGAGACAGGCTCGGGCTGTGGTGGTGGACCGAGCATCTCGCGCAGCGCCTGCGCGATGCTTGGCACCCCGCGGCCTGCCAGGTGGGATGCAAGACGGCTGTACTGGTGCCCCTCATCATCGTGGACCTCATAAAAGTCCAGGTACACCAGGTAGTTGAACGCTCCCAGCTCGGCGTAAAGCCCTTTGTCGCATAATTCCTGGCTGCTGCGGATGTACTCCAGGCCCGAGACATGTTCTCGATAGATGCAGTAGCGGTCCGGATCGGCGTGCAGCCCCAGGCCTTCGCCCAGAGTCTTCTGGACCAACCTGCGCTCACCCGGGCCCTTCTTGACCAAATAGGCAGTCGATTTGTGGATCCAGCCGCGGGCCTCCGCAAACTTGTTGTTGAAGACCACCAGCCCGCGCTCGTTGGCCTCTGCCAGGCAGTCGCCGGCACAGTTGGAGTAGGCGAATACGTTCTCGTTGACCTGTCCTTCGAGTGTGTAGAAGTCATACAGCAGAAAATTCTGTACGCCGGCAAAGATTTGGCGGCGCTTCATCAAGGGGAAAATTTCGCGCTCGTGGCGGTGGATCAGGTCGGCATCCGGACGCTCGTCCTGATGGGCGCGGCGGAACTCCATGCCGT
This sequence comes from uncultured Anaerolineaceae bacterium, assembly GCA_964525785.1. Lineage (GTDB taxonomy): Bacteria > Chloroflexota > Anaerolineae > Anaerolineales > UBA4823 > JAQBDA01. The sequence continues at coordinate 13,004 of CAZGIX010000113.1, read as the reverse complement.
ATTTTTCGGAATAACCTTCAACCTGACCGTGCCCGACCATGGGCAGGCCCGGCAGTGTGATCATCAGCGTGCATACTCCGAAATACTTGTCGCCTTTGCCGAATTGTGCCACGGCGGTCTCTTCGTCCGGGTTGTTCATATAGTTCACGTAGCGTTTCAAGATTTCCGGATCGAATTCCAACACGTTCTTGATCGAGGCGCGGTACTTGGCGTTGTCCTCAGCCGTCAACATGTGCATGAAGGCGCTGTTGTACACCCTGTGCATTCCCAGGGTGCGGACAAAGTAGCCCTCCATCATCCAGAAAGCCTCCGCCAGCAGGAGGGTATCCGGCACTTCCTGCGCCACACGCTCCACAACCTCACGCCAGAATTCCTGGGTAATGGCGGCATCGAACTGGGCCTTGGTCATGGCGTGCTCCGACCGCGATGCGATTGCGCCTCCGCTGCCGGGCTCCGGGAACCACAGGCGTTGGATGTGCCGCTTCGCCAGTGTCATGGCGGCGTCAAAACGGATGATGGAGAACTTGCGCGCCACGTGGAGGATGGTCTGGATGATCGCCTCACGCACTTCAGGATTCAGATAGTCCAGCTGGGCGGTATCGTTCCAGGGCATGCTGGTGCCGTCGTTGCCGTGGTAGATAAAGCGCGTATCCCCGGTGGCACGGTCCAGCCGTTTGAACACCACCGCTGCGTCCGTTCGGTTGTAATAATGATCTTCCAGGAAGACGCCCACGCGCCGGTCTGGAGAAAGATCAGGACCGTCGAATTTGTAGGATGGGAATGGGCTGTAGGGGAGGCTGAGGAACCAATCGGGATGCTCGATCACCCACTTCGAGTCAATGCCCATGTGGTTGGGAACCATGTCACTGGCCAGACGGATGCCGCGCTGCCAGGCGCGCCCGGCCAGGTTCTGGTAAGCCTCATCACCGCCCAGGTCGGCAGCGATCTGATAGTCGTACAGCGAGTAAGCCGAAGCCACCGCATCGGGATTGCCCATGATCTGCTTGATGCGCTGCGAGGCCTGGCTGCGCTCCCATAAGCCGATCAGCCACAAGCCGCTGAACCCCCAGTCCGCCAGGGTATCCAGCTCTTCATCGGGGATCTCATCCAGGTGGTTGATCGGTCGCTGGTACTTCTTGGAGAGCTGGTCCAGCCATACGTAGGTGCTCTTGGCAAGCACGACCAGCCGGGGCATCCATTCCCGGTCGGAGCTGTAGTGTTCAGGCTCTGCCTCCAGGCCCATCCCGGCGAACTGCAGCACCTGAGCCGGACCAGGTCCCTGGAAGGTGATCTTCTCTTCTTCCTTGAGCAGGTCCAGGCTGGTGAGCAGGTGGTCCAGGTAGCCTTCGAGCTGGATACCCCATTTTCCCCGGATATACTCCAGCTGGCCGGAGAGGGACATGGGAACCGCCACCGCAGGGCTGCGGAGCATATCAACCAGGTTTTGATCCTCCGGCCCGAACTTCGGCTGAGCCTCGAAGAACTTACGCAGCAGGTAGATCACCTGGAGATAAGATGTTTCCCGTTCCAAATCCTCGTCATTGAATAGCTCAGTAAACGGCGAGGCGGCTGAGTTCATGTTATCCAGCCACAACGTGAGCATCTCTTCCAGCAAGATCTCGCGATTGGGCACGCCATCCGTCTCGTCTGCCAGGTATGCCTCCGGCTCGACCTGCTGCTGGTAGACGGCCTGGGGCGGGAACTCTTCCACGAAAGAGATCAGGGCGACATCCAGGGTTTGCTGGTCGAGCTGCTCCGCAAGCCACTGCCCTGCCTGGCGCATGACCTGCGGGTTTCTCTGCTGGATGTACAGATGGACAACGTGACGGAGGATTTCGTCGATCAAGGCCAGGGCATTGACCTGCCCGGCAGTGAGCGCCGTTCCCGGGGGAATCCGCCCAGCCCGGTCGCGCTGCTCGTTAATCTCCTGCACCAGGAGGCGCGCGCTGTGGAAGTCGGCGAGGATGAGCTGCCCATCGTTGGAAAAACGGAGCTTATCCAGGCCGTAGCGATCTCGCGCCTGGCGCGAAATGCGCAGCTTCATGGTCATGTGAGCAGCCATACCATCCTCGATTTCCTTCGGAATTTGTAGCCTGGCTGTTCCAGGTCCGCTTCAGCTTAGCTCGTCCAGCCGGTCCTTCAAAGTCTGCGCCGATCTTCGAAATGCCTCCAGCTCCGGCTCGCTCAAGGGCAGGGTGAGCACTTCCTCGACTCCCCGGCGCCCAACGATCGCTGGCAAACTAACGGAAATGCCTTCTATCCCATACTGCCCTGATAAGGGGCTGGAGACCGTCATTACCGTATGCTGGTCGCGCAGCACAGCCTCGACAATCGAAAGGAGCCCGAGCCCAATCGCATAGTAGCTGGCTCTTTTACGACGGATAATCTCATAGGCCGCGTTGCGCGTCTGGTCGAAGATGCGGTCGAGGGCAGCCGGGTCGTAACCCTGCCCGTTAGCGCCGACGAAGTCAGCCAGCCGGATCCCGGCGATGTTCGCCATGCTCCACAATGCCAGCTCGCTGTCGCCGTGCTCGCCAACGATGTAGGCGTGGACGCTGCGCGAGTCGACTCCATAATGCATGCCCAGCATGTAGCGCAGCCGGGCTGTATCGAGCATCGTCCCCGAACCAAACACGCGGTTGCGATCCAATCCCACAATCTGGGCCGCGATCTGGGTCAAGATATCCACCGGGTTGCTGGCTACAACCAGGATCGCATCCTGGTTGACAGCTGTGATCTGGGGCACGATGCTTTGAAAAAGACGGGCATTCGTCTGCAGCAGCTCGAGGCGCGTCTGGCCTGGACGTTGGCCCAAGCCGGCGCAGATCACTATTACATCCGCATCAGCCAGATCTGAGTAATCACCGGCGAGGATGCGCATTGGCCTCACGAAGGGCAGGCCGTGGTTGAGGTCCATCATCTCGCCTTCAGCGCGCTGGGTATCCGCGTCGATGAGCACCAGCTCGTTTGCCACGCCGTGCTGCATCAGTGCGTAGGCGAACGAGGCGCCGACCATGCCCGTGCCAATCAAACCGACAATATTCATTTCCCTGCGATCACTCATGGATTCCTTTTCAAAGGTAATAATCAAAATCGTGCTCGGTGCGTACTTTCCGCCGGATGACAAAGATGTGGGCAGGCACGGTCAGAGGGTTCAGCTCGATGTAGTTGCTGCTGCCGTGCCAGAGATAACGCGCATCCGTCAGGAGATCATGTGCCTGGTAGGGCAGATTGGGATCAATGCCCAGGTCTTCCAGAGGCAGGGTGATAAATCCGGACTGTTTGTAGTGCGGGTCGAGATTGACCGCCACCAGCACCGTATTCGTCCGGTCCTGGCTGCTTTTGGAATAAGCGATGATCTGTTCGTTGTCCACCTCGTGGAAGCGCAGATTGTGGTTGGCCCGAAAAGCCAGGTTTTCCCGGCGAATCTGGTTCACCCTGCTGATCAACCCACGGATGCTATCGGGCCGGTCGATGTCCCAGTCCTTGATCTCATATTTCTCCGAATCCAGGTATTCCTCTCTGCCTGGAGCCAGCGGGCGGTTTTCGCACAGCTCGAAGGCCGGGCCGTAGATGCCGTAGGTTGGGCCCAATGTGGCAGCCAGGATGAAGCGCACCATGAAAGCCGGGCTCCCGCCAAACTGCAGATACTCAGTCAGGATATCGGGAGTGTTGGTCCACAAGCTCGGACCGGTATATTCACGCACCTCGGTTTGGGTGAGCTCGGTAAAGTATTGGGTCAGCTCGTGCTTGGTGTTGCGCCACGGGAAGTAGTTGTACGACTGGGTGAAGCCCCGCTTGGCGAGGCCGTAAAGGGCCTTTGGGCGTGTGAACGCTTCCGCCAGAAAGATGGCCTCCGGACAGACCCGCTTGACCTCAGCAATGAGCCATTCCCAGAAGGGGAAGGGCTTGGTGTGAGGGTTGTCGATGCGGAAGATATGGACGCCCTGATCTGCCCAGAACTGCACAACGCTCTTCATCTCATTCCACAGCTCACGCCAATTCTCGGTCTCGAAGTCAAAGGGGTAGATGTCCTGGTATTTTTTGGGCGGGTTTTCAGCATACTGGACCGTCCCATCGGGGCGCTTACGGAACCACTCCGGGTGCTCGGTTACATACGGGTGATCGGGGGCGCACTGGAAGGCGATGTCGAGCGCCAGCTCGATGCCATACGTCGCCGCAGCCTGGACCAGATGCCGGAAATCCTCGAGCGTACCCAGCTCTGGGTGGATGGCTTTATGCCCGCCCTCTGCCGACCCGATTGCCCAGGGGCTGCCGGGATCGTCCGGTGCCACGACAGTCGAGTTATTGCGCCCTTTACGGAAGCTTCTGCCGATCGGGTGGATTGGCGGCAGGTAGAGCACATCGAATCCTATCGAGGCCACATATGGCAGGCGCGCTTCCACATCTTTAAATGTCCCATGGCGTCCTGGCACGGTCGAACACGAGCGCGGGAACATCTCGTACCATGCCCCAAAGCGAGCCCGCTCGCGATCCACCACAACCTGCAGGACTTTACCGTAAGTGGTCACAAAACGCCGCTCACCGTGGATGGACATCAGCCTGGTCAGCTCTGGAGAAAGCGCGTGCCGGGTCCCCTCTGCCCCACCAGCTCGCAGGGATTTGGCGAAGGTCGAAAGCCACTCGGCATCCAGTTGAGCTGCCCCCTTTGCCGCTGCCTCGACCAGTTCGGCTCCGATCAGGAGATCGACAGAAACATCCTGCCCGGCCTGAACGCGCTTCGCCAGGTCGCGCGACCAGGTCTTGAAATGATCGACCCAACCCCGCACGGTATAGTGGTAAAGGCCCAGCTCATGGACGCTGAACGAGCTGCGCCAGCGATCGTTGCCCAGCGGCTCCATGGGGACTTCGGTCCATCTTTCCTCGCCTTCCTTGCGATAGAGCAGCACGCCGGAGAGGGCGTCGTGCCCATCCGCCAGGATATCAGCTTCGACCACCGTCTCTTCGCCGATGATGCGCTTGATCGGAAATCTCCCTGCGTCGATCTCAGGTGTCACGCCTTCGATAATGACCCGGTTTCGGCGTTCTTCAGGCTGCATTGTCTTCCTCCTGAAAATTGTGAGGTAGCTTTACGCCGCTCGACGGGGCGCTGCAAGAACGCCTCGCCCTGGCTGCGGCTAGAGCGACCGGTAGAGATCCAGTGTGCGCTGAGCGATGGCGGTCCAGCTGAAGTGCTCCTCGACGCGGCGGCGCCCGTTGCGACCGTACTCCTCGCGCAGGCTTTTGTCGAGCGCAACACGGTTGATCGCCCGGGCCAGGTCGGCAGAAAACTTCGGCGCGTCGATGGGGTCGAACGTCCCCGGCTTGAGTGCCAGATCGACCAGCAGGCCGGTTTGCCCGGGAAGGACCACCTCCGGGATGCCGCCCACGGCGGAGGCCACCACAGCAGTTTCGCACGCCATCGCCTCCAGGTTGATGATCCCAAACGGCTCGTACACCGATGGGCAGCAGAACACGGCGGCGTTCGAGTAGAACTGGATCACGTCCTCGCGCGGCAGCATCTCTCGGATCCAGATCACGCCTGGCCGGCCCGCGCTGACCGCATCCACGCCCTCAGCCATCTCTCGACCGATCTCCGGCGTATCAGGCGCACCGGCGCACAAGACCACCTGGATGGCCGGGTCAATGTACGGGATGGCATTAACCAGGTGGATGATGCCTTTCTGGCGCGTGATCCGACCGACGAACAGGACAAAAGGCTGCTCAGGGTCCACCCCGCGCTTGACCAGGGCATCCACGTCGGGATTCTTGCGGTACTGCTGCAGGTCGATCCCGTTGTGGATCACATGCACTTTCTGCGGATCTACGGTTGGGAAACAGCGCAGCACGTCGTTGCGTGTCTCTTGCGAGACGGCGATCACAGCATCGGCTTGCGTGATGCCGTTGTTCTCGATCCAGGTGCTCAGGTGATAAGCATTGCCGAGCTGCTCCACCTTCCAGGGTCGCAGCGGCTCCAGAGAGTGGGTGGTCAGCACGAAGGGCACACCCCACAGCTTCTTGGCCAAAAAGCCGGCAAACTGGACGTACCAGGTGTGCGAATGGACGACGCTGGCATCCAGGTTATCTTTTGCCATTGCCAGGCTGCGGTACATTGCATCCAGCGCGCCGCCAAAGCGCGGGTCGGTGTCCACCTTGGCGTCCGGCCAGGCACCGTAGCCCTTCACGCGCAGGTTGGGTTCGTGCATATTTTGGTCGCCAAAGCAGCGCACGTCCACCGGAACAAGCTTGGACAGCTCGCGGCTCAGGTATTCGACATGCACTCCGGCGCCTCCGTAAACATAGGGAGGATATTCGTTGGTAAAAAGCGCCACTTTGCTGATATCTACCATCGATCCCTCCTGTCACACACCTGCGTGACAATTCAATCTGCCGGATTAACCTTTGGACTTACCTTGCATCGCCACCGCTTCCTGGGCTTTACGGATTTCTTCTGGGTCACCCAGGTAATAGTGCCGGATGGGTTTGAGATCCCCATCCAATTCATATACCAGTGGCACGCCGGTGGGGATATTCAGCTCGACAATTTCGTCTTCAGAAATGTTATCGAGGTACTTGACCAGCGCCCGCAGGCTGTTGCCATGCGCAGCGATGATCACCCGCGCTCCTGACCTGACCGCCGGAGCGATCGTGTCGTGCCAGTAAGGCAAAAAGCGCGCCACGGTATCCTTCAAGCACTCGGTGAGCGGGACTTCTCCGGGAGCAAGGTCCCGGTAGCGCGGGTCGTGACCCGGCCAGCGCGGGTCGTCTTCGGTCAGTGCAGGCGGCTGGATGCTGTAGCTGCGGCGCCAGATCTTCACCTGCTGATCGCCGTACTTGGCGGCTGTCTCGGCCTTGTTGAGCCCTTGCAGGGCGCCGTAGTGGCGCTCGTTCAAGCGCCAGGAGTTGTACACCGGTATCCACATCAGGTCCATCTCGTCCATTGTGATCCACAGGGTGCGGATGGCGCGCTTCAATACCGACGTAAACGCCACATCAAAAACGTAGCCTTGCGCCTTCAGGAGCTGTCCCGCGCTCTGGGCCTCGGCGACGCCGCGCTCCGACAGATCTACATCCGTCCAGCCGGTAAAGCGATTTTCTTTATTCCAGGTGCTCTCGCCGTGGCGGAGCAGCATAACTTTGTACATAATCACCTCATATGTGCTATCGTTGAGCGCTGCGACTCCCGGCAGCACTCGCCCTTCCAGTTTATTCCAGCGACGCCCCGCCGCCGGCGGAAACATGGGTCATCTGCTTGGCAACACCAGCTTTCTTGACTGCCCTGGCGGTTTCTACCGCGCCGGGTACCAGCAGGCCTGCCTGCATATTGTACCCTTTGGCAGCCTAGACATCGATCAGTTCATCCTATCGCTTGACGTTCTTGTAATAGTTGATCAGTCCATTGGTGGACGCATCATGGTTTGCTACTTCCCCATCTCCCGTGAGCTCAGGCAGGATAGCCTTCGCCAACTGCTTGCCCAACTCCACACCCCACTGGTCATAGGAGTTGATGTTCCAGATCACACCCTGGGTGAAGATCTTATGCTCGTATAATGCGATCAGCGCGCCCAGGACTTCAGGGGTCAGTTCCGGGTAGAAGAAGGAATTGGTCGGCTTGTTGCCGGGAAAAGTCTTGGCGTGCACCAGGGCTTCGAGCTGCGCGCCGGAAATTCCCTGAGCAGCCAGCTCGGAGCGGGCTTCATCGGGCGTCTTGCCCCTCATTAGCGCCTCGGTCTGGGCCAGGTAGTTCGAGAGCAGGATCGGATGGTGCTCGCCCAGCGGATTGTGACTCTGGGCAGCAGCCAGGAAATCGCAGGGGATGAGCTTGGTGCCCTGGTGGATGAGCTGGTAGAAGGCGTGCTGCCCATTGGTGCCCGGCTGCCCCCAGATCACCGGGCCAGTTGAGTAGCCCACCCACTCTCCCTGCCGTGTGACGCTCTTGCCGTTGCTTTCCATATCTCCCTGCTGGAAATAGGATGGGAAGTGAATCAGGTACTGGTCATAGGGCAGGATGGCATGCGATTGGGCCCCAAAAAAGTTGTTGTACCAGACGCCGAGCAGGCCCATGATGACCGGGATGTTTTCCTCAAAAGGCGTGGTGCGAAAATGCCGGTCGACCTTATGAGCGCCGCTCAGCAGCTCCTCGAAGCGATCCATGCCCAGGTAGAGGGCGATCGAGAGCCCGATCGCTGACCACAGCGAATAGCGCCCGCCGACCCAGTCCCAAAACTCGAACATGTTGCGGGTATTAATCCCGAACTTGCTCACCATCTCGGTGTTGGTGGACATAGCCGCAAAATGTCTGGCAATCGCGGTTTCATCCCTGGCGGAAGCCAGAAACCACTGGCGCGCTGAGTGGGCGTTGGTCATCGTTTCCTGGGTGGTAAAGGTCTTTGACGCCACCAGGAACAGCGTGGTTTCGGGGTCCAGTTTTTTCAAGGTCTCCACCAGGTCGGTGCTGTCGACGTTGGAGACAAAATGGACATGCAGGTCGGGCCTGGCATACGGCTTCAATGCCTCGCACACCATCTTGGGACCCAGGTCTGAGCCGCCGATGCCAATGTTGACCAGGTCGGTGATGACCTGGCCGGTATACCCTTTCCACCCGCCGGAGCGAACGGCTTCGCTGAAGCGGCGCATCTTGACCAGGACCTGGTTGACCTCGGGCATTACGTCCTGCCCGTCCACGTAGATGGGGTCATTCGAGCGGTTGCGCAAGGCGACGTGCAGGACGGCCCGGTTCTCGGTTGTGTTGATCTTCTCACCCGTGAACATGGCTTCGATCCATCCTGCCAGGTTCACCTGGCGGGCCAGATCGAAGAGCAGGGGCATGGTTACCTCGGTGATGCGGTTCTTCGAGAAATCGAACAGGATGTCCCCCAGGCGCAGTGAATATTTGGAAAAGCGCTGGGGGTCCGCGGCGAATAGATCCCGCATGTGCAGATTGCTGACTTCCAGCTGATGCTCATAAAGCGCCTGCCAGGCGGGTGAATCTTCGAGATTTGGCATCGGTCTTCTCCCTAACCTTACTTCCTTACATTGACCGTCCCGCGCTAGGCAACTGCGCCGCTTGATCTCAATGCGGCATCGACAATCGCCTGGGCTTCTGCCTGTATCCTGGCTAGATGTTCCGCACTGATGAAGCTTTCAGCGTAGATCTTGTAAACATCTTCTGTGCCGGATGGTCGGGCAGCAAACCATCCATTGGCCGTCACGACCTTCAGGCCGCCGATGGCGGCGTTGTTATAGGGCGCACGGGTAAGCTTGCCAGTGATTTTGTCTCCAGCCAGCTGGCTGGCATCCACCACCTCTGGCGACAGGTTGGCAAGAGCAGCTTTCCCGGCTGTACTGATAGGTGCATCTTTCCGGGCATACCAGAACCTGCCAAACTGCGCTTCCAGGCTTTGGTAATGCTCGCCTGGATCGCGCCCGGTGGCTGCCAGGATTTCGACTGCCAGCAGGTCGAGGATGAATCCATCCTTATCAGTCGTCCAGACGGTACCATCCTGGCGTAAGAACGAAGCCCCAGCGCTTTCTTCACCCCCAAAACCGAACGAGCCATCCAGCAGGCCATCGACGAACCATTTGAAGCCCACCGGCACTTCGCACAGCTTGCGCTCGAGATGCCCCGCCACGCGGTCGATCATCGAGCTGGAAACCAGCGTTTTGCCGATGGCAACATCTTTCCCCCATCCGGGCCGGTTCTGGAATAAATACCAGATGGCTGTCGCCAGGAAGTGGTTGGGGTTCATTAGCCCCACGCTGCGCGTGACAATGCCGTGGCGATCATAGTCGCAGTCGTTGCCGAAGGCGATGTCGAACCTGTCTTTGAGCTTGACCAGGCTGGCCATGGCGTAGGGTGAGGAGCAATCCATACGGATTTTACCGTCGTGATCCAGGGTCATAAATCCAAAGGTCGGGTCAACACGCGGGTTCACAACCTTGATGTTCAATCCATACATCTCGGCGATGGGGTCCCAGTAGGCCACGCCTGCGCCGCCCATCGGGTCGGCGCCGATCTTTATGCCAGCCGCAGCAATCAATGGCATGTTGATACTATTTTTCAAATCCTGCACATAGGGAGTGACATAATCAATGCTGTGGGTCGTGTGCGCTTCGATGGCCTTTTCATAGGCCATGCGCTTGACCTCTTTCAGCCCGTTCGCCATAATCGCGTTGGCGCGGTCCTGTATCCATTTGGTTGTTTGAGTATCCGCCGGACCGGCTGAAGGCGGATTATATTTATAGCCGCCATCTCCAGGCGGATTATGCGAAGGCGTGATCACCACGCCATCTGCTAATCCAGCGGTGCGTTTGTGGTTATAAGATAAGATGGCGTGCGAAATAACCGGTGTGGGGGTATAGCCGAGTCCCTGCTGGATCACCGTTTCCACACCGTTGGCTGCGAACACCTCGATTGCCGTATACAGCGCTGGCTCGGACAGGGCGTGTGTATCCATCCCCAGGTATAACGGTCCTGGGGTGCCTTGGGACTTTCTCAGCTCAGTAATCGCCTGGCTGATTGCCAGGATATGAGCCTCATTGAAGCTGTTGTTCAACGATGTCCCGCGATGCCCGGAAGTACCGAAGGCAACGCGGTGAGCAGGATTGCCCGGATCCGGCTGGTAGGTGTAATAAGCAGAGATCAGCCTTGGAACGTTTACCAGGCTCTCATAGGGTGCAGCCTTACCAGCCAGTGGATGTACGCTCATCATCCCTCCTGCACAAACTGATCAGTAGCTTTCGTAAAAATGGATATTTGGGGAGCCAGGCCCATTGTTTTTTGAGGTGGCCTCTGACCAATTGTACCCAATTTTCGTCCAGCATGCAGCTTTGAGAGCCCATTAGCATAGGGCAATCGCATTTGGATACTTTGCTTTCCCAGCCATCCCCCTCGCCGGGAGGGGGTATTGGATACCTGTGGTGTTCCGCTGGCGGCTTTGCCGCCAGCGGAACACCACAAATCTTCTTTCACCTGACCCCTGGCAGGGGTGGGGGTTGAGGGATAGATCAAATTTTGACAAGTGTAGCAACATCGGTGATAATGTGACCAATCACCATGGAGCAGATCATGAAAGCAAAATACTCACTTGGAATCCTTGGATTGGGCGTCATGGGACGCAGCCTGGCGCGAAATTTCGCCCGCAATGGCTACCAGCCGGTGGGATATGACCTATACCCCAAAATTCCAGATGACTTTGATGTGAAGATCGTCAAAACCGTCGAAGAATTGGTCGCGGCGCTCACCCCTCCCCGCACCTTCTTCCTGATGGTCCCGGCTGGAGACCCGGTGGATGAGGCGATTGCCTCCCTGAAACCGCATTTGTCGAAAGGCGACCTGATCATCGATGGTGGGAACTCCCATTTCACCGATACCGAACGGCGCGTCAAAGAGCTGGAAAGCGACGGGATCTTATTCATCGGTATGGGCGTATCGGGCGGTGAAAGCGGGGCTTTATGGGGCCCCAGCATGATGCCGGGCGGATCTAAGGAAGCCTGGCCGCGCGTCAAGGCGATGTTCGAGGCCATTTCCGCCAAGGCCGATGATGGCAAGCCCTGCGTGGCCTGGATGGGCGCCGGCGGCGCCGGGCACTATGTCAAGATGGTGCACAACGGCATCGAGTACGGCGACATGCAGTTGATCGCCGAGATCTACGACCTCCTGCACCGCGGAGCGGGCATCTCCAACGCCGAGCTGGCGGATATATTCGCCCGCTGGAATACCCACGAGCTGAGCTCGTATCTGATCGAAATCACGGCCAAGATCCTGAGACTGATCGATGAGGAAACCGGAAAGACTCTGGTGGACGTGATCCTGGACGAGGCTGCCCAGAAGGGAACTGGGAAGTGGGCCAGCCAGACCGCCCTGGATACCGGCGCGCCAATCCCCACCATCAACGCCGCAGTTGAAAGCCGCCTGCTCTCGGCGCTCAAGGACGAGCGCGTGAAGGCCGCAAAAGTCCTGGGAAGCGCAAAGAAGTTCACCGGCGATAAGGAAGCCCTGGTCGCTGCAGCCGAGCAGGCGCTGTATGCCAGCAAGATCACTTCCTATGCCCAGGGTATGTCCCTGTTGAAAATGGCTTCGGAGGAACACAGTTGGGATCTCGATCTTTCCCAGATCGTTTCTGTCTGGCGGGCCGGCTGCATTATCCGCGCTTCCTTGCTGGGCGACATCACCAATGCCTACCGCCGCAACTCGGACCTGCCCAACCTGCTGTTGGATGGTGCGTTCACCCAGGCTGTGCTGAGCCGCGAAGCAGCCTGGCGCCAGGTGGTGCAGACTGCCGCCGGTTTGGGAATCCCCTTAATGGCAATCAGCGACTCGCTGGCATACTTCGACGCCTACCGCTCGGAGGTGCTGCCTGCCAATCTGACCCAGGCGCAGCGCGATTTCTTCGGCGCGCATACCTACCGCCGGATCGACCGCCAAGGCACCTTCCACACCCAATGGGAAAAGCTGTTGGCTTCATAAATGCTGCACCTGTCATCGGGTGCGGACTCACTGCACGAGCTGCTGTAAGAGGCGATCACCATGCTTATAAGGTATAGTTCACCAGGCTCAATCCGTATAAACGAGATAAATATCCAGTATACTACTGTTTGTGCCGGCGTTAGCTTACCTGCACGAACACGACCAGTACACCGCTAACCCGAGGATACCCATGAAAGATACACCGGAACTACAAACCCTGGCCATCAATACCATCCGCTTCCTCTCCGCAGACGGAGTCCAAGGGGCAAAATCTGGGCACCCAGGTCTGCCGATGGGCGCAGCTCCGATGGCCTATACCATCTGGACCAGGCACCTGCGCCACAACCCAGCCAACCCGAGCTGGCCGAACCGCGACCGCTTTATCCTGTCGGGCGGGCATGGCTCGATGCTGCTCTACTCCCTGCTGCACCTGACGGGGTACGACCTGCCCCTGGAAGAGCTCAAAAGCTTTCGCCAGTGGGGCAGCCTGACGCCCGGTCACCCCGAATACGGCCTTACTCCTGGTGTCGAGACG
>CAZGIX010000112.1:0-14691 GCA_964525785.1 uncultured Anaerolineaceae bacterium | reverse complement strand
ATAAACGGTCAGGAAGATATCCGAATGCCCCATCATAGAGGTGCGCTCGATGACATCCTCGCCGGAGTAGTGTCCCAATGCGCCCAGCGGCACCGGCTCGACGACGTGCACGTGCTCGTGCTGTTGGGCAAGCTGGCGGATGCGGTCGGCCTCGGCGACGTAATGCCCGCTCATGTGGATGGGGTGCAGCCGCACCAGGAGCTGGCTGGGCTCGACCAGCCTGTCAGAGACCACCAGGCGCGCCAGGGCTTCCACGTTCTGGATGTTGGGTGACCAGCTCACAAAGCTGCTGGCATACGAAAGCAGTCTGCGCCTCGGGTCGAGGCCATGCTGGCGAAAGTAGTCCTGGCGCGGCAGCACCCACTCGCCATGCAGGTAGTTATCGTAGGGCGGCATGCCGCCTACGTTGACACGCTCGGCGGGCCAGTCGGCTCCGCCCATCAGCTCGGCTTTCTGAATCTCGGACCAGCAGGTGATCCAATCCACCCTGGCGCCAGGCAGCCCGTAGCTGCTGGAGCTGTCCCAGCTGATGATCGCCGCGGCAGTGGGGATGTGGCGGGCGGTGGCTGCGCGCAAGATGAAGCGGTCCTGGCGGAAGCCAGGCGACCCGGCAACCACCAGGGCGGGCTGGTAGCGCTCGAACAGGTCGGCGTAGATATCCGGGGTGAAGCGGTCCTGGTAGCTCAGCAGCGCCTGGCGCAGGGGCCGCGAGCGGCGCATCAGGCGGGCGTAGGATTCCATGATAGGAAATAGCTGGCGGCGGCGGGCATGGGCTTCGCTCTTGACCTGCTGTATATAGCTGTCCACCACTGCCAGGTTGATGCCCCCAGCCGCTCCGGCGCGGCGCAGGAAATCCAGCCACCACTGCACGGTGGGCGAGACGCTGCGCGTGTAGCGCTGCACCTGGTCCAGGCGCAGCCCTTCGACGGTCAACCCGGGGCGACCGAAACGGCTGGCGATGGCGTCCCGCGTGGCGTCTTCGGTCAAAATCACCACCTGGAGACCGGCCTCTAGCAGACAGGTGACGATGTCGCTCTGCAGGAAGTAGAAGACTGCCAGGCCGTGGTCGGCGACGAGAAAAATGTTCGTAGGTGGCATTTGGGAAAACAAAGAGTGGAGAATGGAGAGTCGAGAGGCGTTTAAACCGCAGTACCGGTGATTTTTCGATATGTCACATGGTATCCTGTCGGCGACTGGCTGCGACTGGAGCCAGGCGGGACCAGGCGACCAGGACCCAGCAGGCGGCGCAGGGCGTTAGCGCTCGCCTGCAGCCCGGATGCCAGCAGGCGCCCCATATAATGCCGGTAGCCGCTCACCTCCGGCAGCACGGCGTTCTTCAGGTTGCCGATACCCTCCGCCAGTAGGGAGACCGGGTCGTAGAAGCCCTCCAGGAAGGCGACCTCCAGCCCGTGGTCGGCGCCTAGGCGAGGCAGGGCGTAATGTGTGTAGCGGGCAAAGTCCACCGGAGTCTGGTGCATCTTGACCAGGAAGGGGATAGCGGCGATCAGGATCCCACCCGGTTTGAGCATCTTCGACAGCGATGCCAGCATGGTATGAGGGTCGTATACGTGCTCGAGCACGTTCATCAGCAGGGCCGCATCCAGGCTGCCAGGTCGGATAGGATTTGCAAGGATTAGGTCGCAGACCATATCCACCTCGGGGTACGGGTAAATATCCAGGGCGATGGTCTTGGGGTGGTCTATGAGCAGGGCAGAAAAATCGCCCCGCCCGGCGCCCACGTCCAGGATGGTTGCCCCGGGATCGAGCCTGGCGATCTGCTCAGATAGGAAGCGCCAGTTGGCCTGCCTCCAGGGCGTGCCCACCCGTGGACCGCGCTCCAGCTTCTCGGAAGGGCGCAGCTCCGGCGGTGGAGGCGTGAAGACCGGGATGCCACCCTGAACCGGGACGGACCGCCCGCAGCCGGGGCAATCCAGTGCCTCTGTCCGCGAGGTCAGCTGGCTGCCGCAGCGGTCGCAAACCAGGATTTCCAGCAGGGCCGGTTTCATTTGTCCAGGATCTCGGCGTACAGGGCGCGGAAAAGCAGGTTGTAGGCGCGCACCAGCAGCTTCTGGGTGCGCGGGCGTTTTGCCAGCGCCCTCAGCCAGCGTTCCAGGGC
Organism: uncultured Anaerolineaceae bacterium; assembly: GCA_964525785.1. Lineage (GTDB taxonomy): Bacteria > Chloroflexota > Anaerolineae > Anaerolineales > UBA4823 > JAQBDA01. The sequence continues at coordinate 12,575 of CAZGIX010000112.1, read as the reverse complement.
GGATGCCCGCCGCGGCTTGCTGGTTTGGCTGCGTGCTTGCGTCCCGACCGCGGCCTTGCCGGTCATCGCCGCCACCTCGCCCAGCAGGCGCTCGTTGATGCTGTTGCCCATATGAAAGACGTAAGGCCGGGTGGTGGAGAGGTGCAGGTAGCCGAGCTGGTCGATCTTGTAATCCAGCGACATGGTCTCAGCTCGCAGCAGGCCGCGCGTGGCAGGCAGAGGCACCAACTGGCGGGCGACCTGGCGTGGGAGCATGAACTGCATGTGCGATGCGCCCAGCACTGCCTGCACGCCGCTCTGCCGGTGGGTCAGGGCGGGGAGGGCAGCCTGGTAAAACTGGGCCGCCAGCTCGTCAGTTGCGCCGATGCCCAGCACGTATTCGTCGATGATATCCGTGTCCGGGTGGTAATCGCCGGCCTGATAGCGGTTGTCTGAATAGAGCGCCTGGTGAGCTGTGCCTTCGCCCTTCATCACATCGTAGAAGCTCGGCTGCGCTCCCACCATGCCTGCCTGCGGAAATGCCTCCAGCACCTGTTGGCTGGCTGGAAGCCAGCCCGGGCGGAACAGCACATCCGAGTCTGCATAGCAGATCAGCTCGTTGGGCATGGCGGCGAAGATCCAGTTCCATGCCCCGGCTTTGCCCATGTTGTGACCGGAGAGGATCAGCCAGTCGATGATCTTCTGGTCGTGCAGGCTCTTCAGGGTCGAGACCACCTCCGGGCAGCTGCCGTTGTCGAAGACCAGCAGGTCGAACGGCTCGCTGGTCGAGGCGCGCAGGCTGGCGACCTGATATTGGAGGATCTGCAGCGAGTGCTCGAAATAGCCCTGCGTAAAAGGGATGTATACGATCAGGGCAATTCCCAGCCGCTGGGGGGCATAGGCGGGTAGCCCGTCTTTAGCCGGATTCTTACCAGTTCTCAAGGCAGTCCTTTTCTTTCCATCGCATGCCAGCACAATGCGCTGGCGGGGTCCCTGAACAGCAGCGATAAGCGGCTGCAGAGTGGCCCCTTATTGGTGGTAAAGCCGGAAGATGGCATCGTACAGCCAGAGCAGCGATTTGCGTATAGGCACCGCATCGACCAGCCTCTTGCGAACCGCGCCAGGGGCAGGCTGAGGGATGCCCTCGACCGTAAGCTGGTTGCCCATATGGATCACCAGAGGCTCGCAGGTGGTCAGGCGCAGGTAGCCGGACTGATTGATCTGCTCGTCCAGCGTGCGCACCTGGCCCATTGGGCGATCCATCTCGAATGGCAAGAATTCCTGGATGATAGACTTGCGTACGGTAAACTGGAAGTGCGCCGCGCCGATGAGCGCTGTCACTCCCTGGTGGGTTAGCCGCCAGTCGCGGCGCGAATCGTACCACTCGCGTGCTTGCTCCTCAGAGGTGCCCAGGCTGAGCACGTGCTGGCGGTACACCTCCCAGGGGATGAATACCCCCTGCTCGGCTGACACGCCTGTCTGGTGGTGCGCCCACTCCAGCGTGCTGGTGTAGAACGCCTCAGGGGTGCGCATTGGGCGGGCAGTCACCATGCCAGCCAGGGGATACGCTTCCAGTATCTCCAGGCTGCGCTCCAGCCAGCCGGGGTAAAAGCGGATATCGCTGTCGGCGTAGGCGATAAACTCACCCGGGGCTGCCTGGAAGATGAAGTTCCACGCGCCGCCCTTGCCGACGTTCTTATCCGACAGCACCAGGTACTGGATGCGCTTCTGCTGGTGGGCCTCCGCCAGATAGCTGCGTACTTCGGGGCAGCTGGCGTTATCGAAGACCAGCAGATCGTAAGGCGTGCCGGTGTTCTCCAACAGGCTGTTCAGGCAGGCTTTGAGCACCTCCAGGCTGTGCGTGTAATAGCCGCTCAAAAAAGGGATATACGTGACGATCGCTGCGCTCACCCGGGAGGGTTGGGGAACGTGGTCGATGGATTTAGCGGGATTCTGTCCGATGCGCATGTCTGCCTACTGTAGGGAGCCGGTGATTCGGCGGCGCAGGCGGCGTGACTGGCGCGCCAGCGACCAGCGCAGGCCGCGGCGCTCGCCCCCAGGCGGGGTCAGCCAGGTCTCTATCCGGCGCAGGGTGCGCAGCAAGGTCGGCCTGGGACGGCGCACTTCGTTGTCGATGAGCTGCTTGTCGGCATCCAGCACCATGTACAGGTTGGCAGAGCCGCCTGCCAGGGTTTCATTCTGGCGCGATTCGGGCAGCTCATAGTGCGGGCGACCGCCGGGCAGGTGGCTGTAGTCGTGGTCCTGGTGGATGGCAAGGATGGAGGGCGTGCCGTCGATCACCGGCCAGCCCTTCTGCCGGGCGTGATAGATCATCCAATTATCCCAACCCGCGCGGCCGATGGCGAAATCGGGCATTTCGATGAATAGCGAGCGAGGAAAGACGAAATAGTCGCTGCCGGAGGGCAGGTGCAGCCGGCCGCGTCCCTGTAGATCGCCCAGCAGGCGCTGATCCCAACCGGCGGAGAAATCCAGCAACTGGCACACGTCCAGGTCCCAGCGCTGCCCGATCAGCAGGAACTGCTGGCTCTGCTGCGCCGCTTGAGCAGCGGACTTGGCAAATGCGGGCAGGAGCATGACATCGGCGTTGATATACGTAAGCAGGGGCGCCTGGCTGGCGCGGCGCGCCAGGTCGAAGATCGAGCTGACCAGCGGCGTGCCGCTCGAGTTGCGGCGCACATCCGGGAGCTGCCTCACCTGATATTGCCTGGCGGCTTCCGCCATGCCCGGCTCATCCCCTACCAGCAGCACCTCTACCTCGGCGCCCAGGTGCAGCCAGGACTGGATGGCGTTGCGCTGGATGGTATCGATATGCGGGTCGGTGAATGGCTTGGGAGCAGTGAAGATGGTGAGGGAAGTCACGATTTAAATTACGAATTAGGAATTATGAATTAGGGTGAATGGATTGTGATTTGCAGATTGGGAAATGCAAATTAAAGATCAGGAATTGTGAATGGGGAGCCAAGCCTGCCGGGGGAACAGGCGCATCAGGATGCGGCGGCGGAGCAAGCCAAGCTGCCGCTTGCGGCGCACGCCGCCCTCCGGGATGACAGTGTAGCTCGAACTGTCTGGCCGCGCAGCTGGCCGTGCCAGGAGGGCCAGGTAGAGCGGGATGCGCCCTGAGTGTGGCAGCCCGTGCTGCTTTAAGGCCACGATCTCGAATCCGGCCTTCTGAACGGTCTGGCGCAGGGTGTGCGGGCTGAAGGCGACCAGATGGGCGACCTCGAAGCTATCATGGGCATACAGGTTGGGCACCTCCAGCAGCAGCCAGCCTCCAGGAGCGACCATCTCCTGGCGCAGATTATCCAGGTATTCCACCGGCTGGGGGAGGTGTTCCAGCACGTGCGCCATGCTGACCAGGTCGTAGCGAGGCTGTCCTGCCGCGCCCAGCTCCTCCAACGAGGCATAGACCGCCAGCCCCGCATCCTGGGCATATTGGCGGTAATGCGTGCCGGGCTCGACCCCCGCGGATTGGCAGCCGTATGCCGCCTGAAACTGCTGCAAGAGCAGCCCTGCCGAGCAGCCGATATCCAGATGGCGGGTGAGCGCCGTGATGTATCCCCTGACAAACGACAGCAAGGAGGCTGCCCGCCCTGCTTGCACCACCAGGTCCTTTGCGCCGGGTCCCGGGCTGCCCTGGTAAAGCCGGCGGTATTCTTCCTGGTAGAAAGAGTCCAGCTCGTTTTCCGTCATGCGCGGCGACTGGAAGACTAGCCCGCAATCGGTGCAGGTGCGGTTGGTGACCTGTTGGCCGCGAAACTGGCGCTGGTCGAAGGGTGTGCTGTGCCTGCTGCCGCATAGCGGGCATTGGTCAACGTTGATGCTCATTGTTCGTCTATCGTATATATAACGAAGTTCTCGATCCGTAAACTCTCCGTCGCAAAATCACAGGCCAGCGGCGTTTCTTTGCTCTTGAACACCACGTGGGTAATCTTGTAGTCATCCAACAGTGCCCTGAGAAGCTCGCATTTCTCGATCCCGCTGGATCTGTAAAAGCTTTCCGCTCGCTCGACGCGCTCATACCATTCGAGGATATCCACATCTTTATAGGGGTGCGACTTCCAGTTGATAAAAGTTGGAGCGCCGGTGAATAAGCGAAAATCATTGAAGTAAGCATCGGTTGGTGGGATCATGTACACTTCCCCGGGCTGTTTATTGGTCTTGACCGCCTCCATCATCTCCACCAGCCGGCGCTCCCGGCGGCCCGAGCCATAGGTGTCCTGTATCGACATACCGCCGCGCACATCAATGAAGACCACATACAATGCCAGGGGAATGAAAACGAGCAGGAAGGCTGGCTTGTTCATACGCAGCAGGTTGATCAACCCCGAAACCAGGGCGCCAATGATCACGCTGACCGAGAGCGGTACCAGCAGGACCGAAACGCGCCAGGGGGCCATCAGCGCCAGGCTGTCGCTGCCGGTCAGCACCTGGACCAGGCTGAGCAGCAGACCGCCAATAGCTAGCGAGAGCATGATGGGGAACAGGCGCGATCGAAAGGCGAAGATCAAGCCCAACACGATGATACCCACCTGGATGTTATGGGCGCTGTCCCAGAAGGAGCTCACCAGGGCATGATGCGGAATGCGCTCGTGCACCAAAATTTGCAGCGCCTGTACCTGGGTTTCCGGGGTGGTCGAGCTCAGGATCACCTGGTTGTGCCAGATCACGGGCAGCACCAGCAGGAGGGTGAACAATCCCAGGAAGAAAGGCTGCCGGGCAGCCTGGATGATATTCTGCAGCGATGGGTTTTCCAGCGCCTGGGAGGCTTTGAGGTTATCCCACAAGATAAGCAGCAGGTAGGCAATGGTGATCAGGGCGGCGCTGAACAGGTAAGCCGAGTGAAATAGGGTTGCCACCCCCAGGAAGAGCGCTGCCAGGACGTATTTCTTCTTGAGAAAGACAAATATGGAAAGCAAAACGAAGACGCCGAAGGCGCTGTTTTGATATTCTATGCCGAGTAGGTATTGACCGGCAAGCCCGTTCTGCAGGAATTCCAGATTGATGCCGTGCATTCTCTCTACACGGAAGATCGTCCACCTGGCGTGCACGATCAAGAACAGGGTGAAAAAGGCCACCTGCTTGGTGAGTGTCCAGCGGTCTTTGTGGAGCACGGAGAGGATGCCCATGATGGCGATGATGTACACGCCGAAGAGCAGGGCATATTGGAGATAGAAAAGCTTCTCGTTGACGAGTGCCGTCAGGTACACCAGGAAGCTGAAAACCGGCAGAGGGTCGATCGTGTTCGCCAGCCAATCCTCCTGCAGATAGCCTTGACCCGCCTGCGCCAGCCCGTGCAGGAATTTGGTATTCTGGTTGCCTTCGTACAAAGGCGACTGGGTATAAGCCACGCTGAAAATAGCGGTAGCTAACAGCCATAAAAGAATCGTGCCTGCCAGTCTCAGGCTTCGATTAGTTTTCATCATAGATGCTCCAGTTGCAGGCGTTTCCATCGAAGGCGCTTTACCTCAGCTGCCGGGTTTGAGCCGCTCATCCACTGCCCGGTAGTCTTTAGGTCGGATCTGGGCATTGATTTCGGCTAGCTGCGGCTGGCGCTCGAACAGCTCCAGCACATCCAGCCAGGAGAAGTCATCCCGCCCCTGGAATTGGGCGTAGATCTGGCGCAGAAGCGCCAGGTCGTTGGGGGTATCCACCGTCCAGCGCATGAAGCCATAGTCCGTGTGGTGGTTCAGCAGAAAGATTCGGAAGCGTTCCGGCTGCTCGTAGAAGAAGGGCATGACGTGCTCGCGCTGGTGCGGCTGAGCGGCCTCGTTCCAGGCGAGCTCCAGCCCGGCGAAGCTGCACACCTCGATATCCAGGCCGATCGGGTAAGTGCGTCCCCAGGGCGGAGGCAGGCGGTTGGCTACGAAATCGTAAGGAAATTGCGAGTCAGGAATTGCGAATTGCGAATTCTCCCTGATCCCTGATCCCTTGTTCCCTATTCCCAGAAAGACTTTCACTGCTTCGTCGATCAGCTGCGGATCGATCAGCGGACAGTCAGCAGTGACGCGCACCACCACATCGGCTGCGAAGCGCCGGGCCGCCTGGTAGTAGCGATCCAATACGTCGAAGGCGCTGCCGCGAAAACAAGGGTAGCCGTGCACCTGGCACAGCGCCTGGATGGCATCGTCGGATGGGTTCTCCGTTGTAGCAACGACCACGGCGTCAACCGTCCCGGCGCGTCGGGCGCGCTCGACCACGCGTACCAGCATGGGCTGCCCACCGATGTCCAGCAGCACTTTATCCGGAAGGCGTGAAGATGCCCGGCGGGCCTGGATGATGACTGCCACACGGGGAATATCCACGCCGGTTAGATCGTCTGAGATGTTCATTGCATCTGAGTCATTGATGCGGGGTTGAGCGCCAGCCGGTATGCCTTCAGCAGGCGCGGGAAATTATGCTCCCAATTGGCGTGCTGCTCGGCGATCTGGCGAGCTGCTTGTCCCATGGGGATGAGCTGCTGGCGGTGTTCGGCAGCGTGCAGGATGCATTCAGCCAGGGCATCGGCGTTACCATCTGCAAACCACCAGCCGTTCTCGCCCGGGGTGACCCACTCGCGGTTGCCGGGGATATCGGATACCAGCGCAGGTCGTCCGGACGCCAGGGCTTCGAGCAGCGAGATGGAGGTGCCATCGCTGTGCGAGGCGCTGATGTACAGGTCCGCCGAGCGATGGTAGCGCGGCAGGTCTGCCTGGGCGATATGACCCGGGAACAGCACCTGTCCCTCCACGCCGCCCACCTGGAAGATCTGGCGCAGTGTGGTCGCCAGGGAGCCGTTGCCGAGCATAACCAGGCGCAGCTCCGGGTGCTGGCGGGCCGCCTTGACGAATGCGCGGGCAATCACGTCGACTCCATAGATTGGCTCCCAGCCGCGCGTGGAGAGCAGGGTGAAAGTCTGGCTGCCGCCTGGCGGTGGACCGGGCGTGAAGCAGCCCAGATCTATCCCCCACGGGAAGGTGACAATGCGCTCAGTGGGCATGCCGTACGATATGGCAAGCTGTCGAATTGCGTCGCAGTCACCGATCATCACGGAGCTGTGCTGCAGCGTAAAGCGAGTGGCCCAACGCCAAAACCCGTTCAGCCCCGCATCGTGGATCAAATCGTATCCCCATGACATGCTGACCAGAGGGCGGAAGCCCGCCAGGGCTGCCAGCAGAGCAGAGCGCTGCAGCGGACCGGCGTGTACCAGATCGGGCTGCAGATCGCGCAGTATCCGGCGCAGGTCAAGCAGCAGCCCTGGGGCCTTACGCAGCGTTGCCGGACCCTTGCCTCCCCGCCAAGGCACCTGCTCGATCTGTGCGGGAATGGGGCGGTCTTCCAGTGTGTGGCCGCGGCGCTCGAGCTGCAGATAATAAACCTGGTGCTCGCTCTCCGCCAGGGCCGAGAGAAAGCGGTGGTCGTGGGTTGTATAGTCCCGGGAGAAGTACAGTACGCGCGCCAAAACTATACACCGCTGACCAGGTCCGTCCAGCGCAGCTCTTTCCCAGCCGGGATATCCACAGCCGCCCGGGTGCCGATGACCGCCTGGATCTCGTAGGGCATGATCGCCCCTGGTGTCGCCGGGCGCAGCACATCGATCATGGAGCGGTCGAAAGTCTCACCGGCGCGGATCTCACGCGCGGTGCGCAGGCACCTGCGCTGAACGATGACGGTTTGCTGTTCATTGCCGACCACACACTTATCAGCGCTGCCCAGGGCGCGCTCCAGCTCGCGCGTGCGGTCGACCATCTCGCGCCAGGTGGCAGGCGTCATCGAGAAGGGATGGTCAGGCCCGATACGGCTGTTGTCGTCGGTGAAGTGCTTCTCGATGGCGCGTGCTCCCAGGGCAACCGCGCCCAGTACCGTGGCGTGCCCCGGCGTGTGGTCGGAGAGACCCAGGATCAGCTCGGGGAACATGGCGCGGTAGGTATCCAGGACGCGCAGGTGGATGTGATCGAAATTTTCCAGGCTGGCGGTGTAGTTGGTGTTGCACTGCATCAGGATGAGCTGCGGGTTGATCGCCAGGATGGTGTGTACGGCACGCTGTACATCGCCGATGTCTGATGCGCCGGTCGCCAGGAGGACGGGCTTGCCTTTGCGGGCGATGTGCTCGAGCATCTCGGGCCAGGTGATGTCGCCGGACCCGATTTTATGGGCTGGAACGTACGGATCGAGCATATCCACAGCGTCAAAATCATAGGGTGAAGAAAAATAGTCGATGCCGGCTTTGTCGCACTCTTCCTTCAGAATAGGGGTCCATTCGAAGGGGATGGAGGCATCCGCATATACCTCGAAAACCGACTTCTTCCAGGTTGCCTGGTGGGAGAGCTGGTCGAGCATGGCCTTGAAGCCGTAATCCGAGACGATTTTAGGGGCGCGGAAGTTCTGGAACTTGGCGGCGTCGGCACCGGCCTCTTTTGCCAGGTGGATGAGCATTACGGCGCGTTCCAAATCGCCATCGTGGTTGGCTGAGATGTCGGCGATGAAGTGGGTGGGGTGCTGGTTGCCGATTATGTGGTTTCCAATCCGGATTTCCATGCGGGCCTCCATTCAGGGAGAACGTGGGCGGACTCGATACACTTCGCCTCCCGCGCCCCGGTAGACCTGGGTAAGCACAGCCAGCTTCCTGAGATCCTCGGGTGCGTAAACGTGCAGGTACTCATTGGGCGTGAACCAGATCAGGTAGCCCGGCTGATCTCCGGGCCAGCCGGCATAGCGGTTGAGCAGGATGTCAAGGGTTGGTTTTTCGGTGATGCGCGCCCTGGGCGATTCGTAGACCTTGCCGCGGGTATAGAACCAGGCGACTGCGGGGTAGTTGGTGTAGAGATTCTCGTTTTTATAGCGGTTGTCGCCTGCCAGCACGCCCAAGATCTTCTGCTCGCGTAGCGCGCGGGTGTTGTAGCGATTGTATGTGATTTCCCCATCTGCCCGGCTTTGGACGACGTATTTATACATCCGGAATGCCGGGTATATCAGCCAGACAGCAAAGGCGATGATGAACAGGCCGCGTGCCAGCAGGGGCCGGCTGGTGGCTCGTGATAAAACAAGCTCTTGCAGGATGGCAAAGAACAGCACGAGCAGCGGCACCAGCAGCACGATCTGGTAGCGATCGTAATAAGGGAAATTGGTGTCATCTGAATTGAGCGTGACAGCCAGAGAAGAAAAATAGATCGCAGAAAAAACCAGGCTGGATATCAGGGGCGGCGCTGCCAGCCTGCGAGCCAGCTGCATTCTGGCGTGCGGCTCACTGATCAGGATGAGCAGGAAAAGCGCCGCGCTGAGGGCGACCAGGATGACAATCGTCGGGATAATGTACGGAAAGAACCAGTGAAAGATTTTATTGAGCGAGTTCTGCAGGTTGACCAGCGGCTCGGCGCGGATGGCTCCCCCAGATCCGAACACGGTCTGGTATCTCAGGTAGTTGTGACCGACCAGCCATACCAGTAAAGGGCCCAGCGCGGTAATCGAAAAGGCGCTTCCCTCGAGCAGAGCTTGCTTAAAATTCCTGCGCTGAGTGTACAGGATCAGCAGCAGACCTGTGGCAACGGCGGTGATGCCGGGCAAGCGCTGGAGGCATGCCAGGCAGGCTGCGATTGACATCCCCACCAGTCCCCAGGTAGATTGGGAGGCCACATAACGATTGGAAGCCAGCAGGAATGCCAGGATCAGGGCGATGAACAGCGGGTCTGAGCCAACGGTGGCGGACAGGCTCAGCAATGATACAGACATGGCTGTAATGAGACTGCCCAGATATGCCCAGATCAGCTCATCTTGAAAACAACCGAACAGCAGAGCGCCGCCAAGCCATACGATGGCGCCCAAGAGGATCACATTCAGCGACCATGCAGCGATAAAAACATCCACGCCTGTCAGCCGGCTTAAGAGTGCAATCGTCAGCGGATAAAGGGGTGGCCAGCGGATATAGGGATTGGTTTCGAAATAAACAAATCCTTTCCCGTCCATTAAGCTGTCGGCGGTGGATAAATAGATGACGCCGTCTGTCCCGACCCCCGCTCCATAGGTGGAAGTGGCGATCCAGGCGATGACGATGGATAGAAGTCCCAGGATTGCCAGATAAGCCCAAAATACCCGCCCTGAAGGGAGCCGTTTCAAAATTTAATCAACAGTCGTCATCTAGGCTGTAGAGCTGGCTGCTAGGCGCTGGATTCGCTCGGGATAGCCTCGCTGGTACAGCTGGTAAAAGTGTTCCAGCCCGCTGCTGACGTCCGGGGTGGGTTCACCAATGGCGCGGGCTAATTTATCGCTGTGCAAGGTCAGGTTCGGAGATCGGGCGGCTTTGAGCCCGCCTTGTTGCACGGAAACCGGGGTGATCAAGGAAGCATCCAATCCAAATCTGTTTGCCAGACGCACGCCGAAATCGTACTTGCTCAAGCACTCGCGGCTGACCACGTGGTACATGCCGCTGAGCTTCATCTCCAGCATCCTGACCAGGATCGGCGCCATGTCATTTGCCAGCAGGGGACAAAAGTACACATCGGTAAAGCCCATCACCCGCTTGCCTGCGCTCAGGTGGTTGTAGAAGAATTCCGCCAGGCTGCGCTTGCCGGTAATACTCCAGCCAATCAAATTGACGCGAGTGATGATCGCTTCGGGATTGGCATCTGCCACTGCGCGCTCGCCGTCCAGCTTGGTGCGGGCGTACACGCTCAGCGGGTTGGGCGCATCCTCCTCGGAATACCCGCCGCGCTGGCCGTCGAAGACAGCATCGGTGGAGATGTGCACCAGGCGCGCTCCGCCCCTGGCGACATAGGCAGCCAGTTTGGCGGGCAGGTCGGTATTCAGTTTACGGGCCAGGACCGGATCAGCTTCGCAGGCCTCGAGGTTTGCCTGGGCTGCGCAGTGGATCACCCAGTCGGGCTGGGTCCGGTCGAGCACTTGCTCCACCGCGCCGGCTGCCAGCAGGTCGCTGTGCAGCACCTCGAAAGCATCTGTATGGATCAGGTGGTCCTTGGCAGTTCCATATACTTTGTGGTGTGCGGCGATCTCCAGGGCCAGGTTGAGGCCCAATAGACCGCTGGCGCCAGTGATAAGGATGCGCATGGTCCGATTCGGTGTCCACAGGCCAGGGGCGAAAAGCGATCTTCGCCGCTGGCCTGTGGGCGCCTTATTCGTTGCCGGTCCATTGGCCTCCCTGGGGTTCGAACGGGGCGATCATCTCACGGATCTGCTCGATGGTCAGCCATTCCGGGTTGGTGTCGCTGGCATAGCGGAAGCCATCGGGCAGGCGGCGACCCTGCTCCTGCCAATCGTAGCCGAACCACAGCTCGGCAGTGGGCTGGACTACGTACATATCATCCAGCTCCACGCTGGTGCGCGCCTCGTCCTCGTGGATCAGCACCTCGTGAACTTTCTCGCCCGGGCGGATGCCGATCACCTCGATCTCGGTGCCTGGGGCAATGGCGTTCGCCAGGTCGGTGATCTTCATGCTGGGGATCTTGGGCACGAAAACCTCACCGCCGTGCATCTCCTCGGTGCAGCGGATGACGAAGCGTACCCCCTGCTCGAGGGTCAGCCAGAAGCGAGTCATGCGCGCATCGGTGATGGTGAGCTTGCCGTCCTGGCGCTGCTTGATGAAGATGGGAATGACGCTGCCGCGGCTGCCGACCACGTTGCCGTAGCGCACGCAGCTAAAACGGGTGATCTTTCCGGCTGCATAGGCATTGGATTGGACGAACAGCTTCTCAGCCGCCAGCTTGGTGGTGCCGTACAGATTCACGGGGTTGACAGCCTTATCGGTGCTCAGGGCTACCACTTTCTCGACCCCCATATCCAGGGCGGCTTCGATCACATTGCTGCTGCCCAGGATGTTGGTCTTGATGGCTTCCATCGGGTTGTACTCGCAGGCGGGCACCTGTTTGAGGGCTGCGGCGTGGATGACGATGTCCACGCCGTGCATGGCGCGCCGCAGCCGGTCGAGATCGCGCACATCGCCGATGAAATAGCGCAGGCTGGGGTGGTTGAATCCGCCCACGCGCATCTCGTGCTGCTTGAGCTCATCGCGGCTGAAGACGATCAGCTTGGCAGGCTGGTACTCGCGCAGCATGACTTCGATGAATTTTTTCCCGAACGATCCGGTCCCGCCGGTAACCAGAATGACTTGCTCTGACCAATTCATATAATTAACCCTGCTCACCCTAATGTCATTCCCAACCTTTGCGTTCTTTGCAAAGGTGAGGAATCCCTATAACCTGTCTCTTTCATAAAATCCATGCAGGATGGCTAAGGCTTTGCATCGTCTTTCGTTTCTGCCTCGAACCAATCTTCAGCCAGGTCTCTCCAATGTGGATTCATGGATTTTATCAATTCAATCTTCTTGCTTCTGCGCCACGCTTTGATTTCTTTCTCTCTGCTTATCGCAGAGCTGATGTCTGAAGTCTCCTCAAAATATGCCAGACGAGTAATGTTATAGCGCTTGGTAAAGCCCTCGACTAAATTGTGCTTATGCTGATAAACGCGCTTGCGAAGATCATTGGTAACGCCGGTATATAAAGTGCCTGTTGGGCTGTTCATGATATACACATAGTAACTAGTACACCTGGGCTGAAATAGCCCAGAAGCATTGACTGATGGCTGAAACG
>CAZGIX010000111.1:0-14778 GCA_964525785.1 uncultured Anaerolineaceae bacterium | reverse complement strand
CTAAGTGAGAAGCCATTGTATTGGACTTGCGTATCTCCCTAGTAAAGTATCGAGCAGGCTTGTGCTTAAGAAGGACAATCCCATGAAACAGCAGCAGTCACAAAAGCAGCAAGAGAAACTGGAACAAGAACAGGAACAGAAACGGTTGAAGCGGCAAGAGGAGCAGCAGCAACTGGAGCAAGTACAGGAGCAGAAACAAAAAGATCGGCAAGAGGAGCTGCAACCCCTGGAGCAAGCGCAGGAGCAGAAACGGTTAAAGCGGCAAGAGGAGCAGCAGCAACTGGAGCAAGAACAGGAGCAGAAACAAAAAAATCGACAGGAGCAGATGCAACCTCTGGAGCAGGCCCAGGAGCAGAAACGAATCAGGCAGCAGGAGGAGCAGCAGCGACTGGAGCAAGAACAGGAACAGAAACAAAAAATCCGGCAAGAGCGGCTGCAGCCCCTGAAGCAGGCACAGGAGCAGAAACGGTTAAAGCAGCAGGAGGAACAGCAGCGACTCGAGCAAGACCAGGAACAGAAGCGAAAAAAGCGGCAGGAGGAGCAGCAACAATTCGAGCAAGAACAGGAACAGAAACGGAAAAAGCGGCGAGAGGAGCAGCAGAAGCTGGAGCAAGAACAGGAACAGAAACGCAAACTTAGACAACAACGGAAATAGCAATAGTCGCAGCCGCGCCACTATCAGAAGGGGATAAGTCAAGCCAAATTGGCGGCTTTATTGTTGCTGCCAGTCCAGGGCCAGATGGAGGTTATAGAAGGCATTTTGCCGGCTGGTAGAACATATCACAGGAGACCCACATGGGCTTTTTTGACAAGATTTCGCGCATATTTTCGTCTCCCGGCCGGGACGAGGTTAACAGCTACTGGGTGGCGGCGCGCTGTACGCGCTGCGGAGAGGTGATCCGGGCGCGCATCAACCTGAGCAACGATCTCAGCCAGGAATACGAGGGTGAACGCGCTAATTATTTCTGCCGTAAGGTGCTGATGGGCGAGGGGCGCTGCTTTCAGCAGATCGAGGTGTGGCTGAAGTTCGACGCCAACCGTAAGCTGATCGACCACACGATCAGTGGCGGGGAATTTGTAGAATAACGAGGTCAAAGACCAGCCGGGTCAGCCGACCACCTCCACCAGCCCCACTCCCGCATCCACTCGCACCTTCATCCCGGTGATCAACTGCTGAATGTCTACCTGATCCACACAGGGGACTTCAGCGATGATGCAGCCTACGGCCGTGATCGTCTCGCATTCGGCGTTGACAATCGCCACGGGAGCCAGCCCGGCGTGTTTGAGGCGATACAGCGTGTAAGACCCCACCGTAGAGCCTTTACCAGTCGGGAAGACCAGCACCACCCCAGCCACGCACTGCCCCTCCAGCTCGTGGCCGCGCTCGACCACCATGCCCGTCTCCGGATCGACCCCGCCGTAGAACGAAATACCCATCGATGTGACCAGCGCCCGGCCTTCGGCATTCCCGGCGTAGATCGTGCGGCCTTTCAGTCTCATCGCAGCGCCTCCTCGACCACCTGGTCGAACGGCTTCAGGACGGTCTTGAAGCCGTTTTTAGCATAGGCGTAGTAGCAAGCCTTAGCGCTGTCGGTTGCCATGGTGCGAAAGCGGCGCTTGATCGGCGCCACCACGCAGCAAGTGTCGGCTGCAAACTTTGCCCCGGCAGACTCGATGATGCGCGTGTACCCCAACCGGTCGGCGATCTGCTTAACCGGACGTGCAGTGGTGATCCAGAATTCCTTGGTGACCTTTTTCCCCTCCAGCAACTCAGCAATGCGAGCGATCTCGTCGATAGACAGGTGAGGGCATCCCAGACTGACGAAATCCACCTCCTCGTCGCTGGCGTCGCATATCGACCGGTGTGCCGCTTCCAGGTCGGCCTGCGAGATGATAATACCTCCCAGCGGCTGCCGGACGTACGCGGCTTCTGGGGTGATGCCCGGCATATGGAAGAGCGCCAGACCACCGTAAGTCGCCAGACTGGCACAGAAGGATTTCAGGTTGCCTGGCGAAGCGTGCTCGATGCCGGTAATGTACGGCACGCTGTTGCCTGCTGACCGCAGCCTCTCGCCGATGGCCTTGCCCAGGGCACCAAATTCATCGTTCTCCATTATGGCTGCGCTGACGTGCACCGAGGCGTCCGGTTTGCGGCTGCTATCCAGGTGCATGCCGTAATACGGTGTGACCCCAGTCAAGGAGGCTGCCAGAGCGCTCGGTCCACCCTCACGGTTGGTGCGCGCCCCCAGCACGGCATTGGCATAGCATACGGCGCTGCTCTCGGCCCAGGCGATATGCTCCCCAAAACGCGGCTCGTTGCCCACAAGGTAGGGAGTGCAGGTGCAGGTGGTCATCACCCCCATGCGGGCAAAGGCCTCAATGACGCGCTCCTGTTGGCGGGCGAAATCCGGGCTGATGCCCAAAGCCTGCCAGTTCTCGATGTCCATGCCTGCCGGATTGAGAGTGGTGAGAACACGGGCTCGACCACCGCCATCTGCCATCTCATTGAGAAACTGCAGCCCGGCATCGCCCAGGTTATCGTAGGAGACCCCAGCCACCTGCACAGAGGTGACCGGCAGCATGCGCTCAGCACCGTAGATCGTGCCCAGAGCAACCAGGATCTGCATGGCTTTTTGGACAGCGCGACCGTACGCGCCCTCGAGCATGGCTTGTTCACTTTGGGTAAGCTGCATAAGGCATTACCGATACCAGTCAACTACCAAGCCACAAAGTCACCAAGAATTTATATCACTCCTTGGTGTCCTGGTGTCTTAGTGGTAAGTTTCACTGCTTTAGTAACCTCTCCAACTCCACCTCGGGGAAGGCAGCTTTCTCGAAGTTCTTTCCATGCGCGGTGAGCGGCTTGGTCAGGTCGAAACCGACCTTGCTGGTGAGGTGTGTGCCAGCTTCGGCGGAGGGATCCAGGCTCGAGCCGCGCTCCCTGGGCAGGACCAGGATGTCCTGGTCGCCCTGGAAGCGGGTCGCCATGGCCCATTCGACCTGCTGAGGATCGTAGATATCGATGTCCCGATCCACGACGAAGACGTGTTTGCAGGAGCGGTGCCCAGCGAAGGCCGCCTGGATGGCTTTTCGCCCATCGTCCTCGGCTTGCTTGTCGATCTGCACTATGGCATGCAGCCAAGAGCAGCCGCCGGGGTTTATGTGCACATCCAGGCAGCGCACGGCTTCGTTGACCTTTTGGAAAATAGTGGGCTCGCGCGGCATACCCATCAGCAGCTTGTGCTCCAGCCCACCCGGCAGCAGCGCCTGCCAGACAGCATCTTTGCGGTGCGTGATGGTCTTGACCACGAAGACAGGTTCCTGGCGGACGATATCCTGTGTCTCGGTCAGGTCAACGAAGGGACCTTCGGCGTGGCGGCGGTCGCGGTAAACCGTACCCTCCAGGACGAACTCGCAATCGGCAGGGATATGTACATCCACGGTCAAAGCGCGCACCACGTTAAGTGGCTGCAGAGCATTGGCGATCTCCAGCTCATCCACGCCGATCTCCACCGATGTAGCCGCCGCAGCCAGCACGTTAGGCGCGCAGCCGACGCACACCGCCACATCCACCGCGCCCAGCTCCTCCAGGTAGGCGTCGAAATGGCGGCCTTTCACCACGCGCATAGCCATTTCTGTCTTCGAGAACTGCCTACAGCGGTGAAAATCGACGTTCTGCCCGTAGCGCGAGTGGTGGGCGATCACCACCCCGGAGCTAATGTAACTACCTCCGTCGCCAGCGCAGTGCATCAAGAGCGGCAGGCGATCCAGGTCGGGATGGTCCTCGACAACTTCCTGGCAGGGGGCACGCTCGACCACCTTGCAGGGCGAACGCGTCTCGATTGCCCGCGCCAAAGCCGGGATGATGCCCGCCACCGGCAGCCCGAAGTAGTCTGCAAAAGCTGCCTTGGTGCAGAACAGGTTGCCCACCACCTGGAAGCTGGACCCAGAAACATGCTCGAAGAGCACCGGCGCGGGCTCCAGCTTTTTGAGCACTCCAGCGACCTGGTATTGTTTCGAGGCCGGGGCGTGCACGCGTTTCAGCTCGCCGCGCTCATCCAGTATTTGCAGATAATCTCTCAGTAACATGCTGCCTCATCCCAATATCCGGGCATAAATCTGCCCATAGATGCTGCTTCCACCATGATTATATCGGATATACCTCCAGGGTCCGGCATATAGACATCAACCGATACCGCTAAGTGGGTTAGAAGAACAATTCGACCAGCACACAGGGTTATGTGCTGGTCGAATTTAAATACACGAGCTTGAAAGAGGGGCTGCCTGCTCTCCAGACAGCCCTTCTTCGTTTCTCTACTTAAAGTCAATTGGGGACCAAGAGAACCTTGATCCCCAATATGGGTCGATGTTTGGTTTTATTTTCACACCAGGGGCTGTGCAAAATGCGAGCCTTTTGGGACGCCCCCTCATTTAGGTACTGTGTGAGACGGTTATTTCTGCTTGAGCAGATCGCGGATCTCGGTCAGCAGCACAACATCGGCAGGTGGCGCAGGGGGTGCTTCGACTGGCTTGGGCTTTTGCAGTTTGTTAATGGCGCGCACAATCATAAAGAGCACAATAGCGACAAGGATGAAATTAACAATCGCCTGGATGAAATTCCCGTACGTGATGTTGGCGCTGCCTACTGTGATCGCCAGGGCGGAGAAATCCAATCCACCGATGATCACGCCGATGATGGGCATGATGATGTCGTTGACCAGCGAGTTGATGATGGCGACGAACGCGGTCCCAATAACCACCGCTACTGCCAGGTCGATGACATTACCACGCATGGCAAAGTCTTTGAATTCTTTTAACATATGCATCTCCTCTTTAGAATTTTTGAATCTAGACGAAATGCGGTGTTTTCGTCTAACTATTTGTTACATTATACCTGCTATAACCAAGATTAGCTCAAAAGAACACTGCTCGACCAGGATAATCACCTGCCCACAACCCCGATTTTCGGATTGCAGCACCCTGGAATGGGCGGATGGCCGCGTCACTGCTAGCTGGCGGCAGTGGTGCGAGCATACGGTTGGCTGCTTTCTCCCCAATCTATGTGTGTAAATTCGACTCTTTTCATGTAAAATTACCATAATGAGCGAAACTCACCTTATAAGGGTGGTCATTGCTGACGACCAACCCATTGTGCGCAGCGGACTGGGGGCGTTCGTGATGGCGTATGAGCGGCTGCAGCTGGTGGGCGAAGCGAAAGATGGCGAAGAGGCGGTTGAGCTGTGCGGCATGGTCCAGCCCGATGTGGTGCTGATGGATCTCAAGATGCCGCGCATGGATGGCATTGCCGCTACACGCACCATCCGCCTGCGCTGGCCGAATATCCACGTTTTGGTGCTGACGAGCTTCAAAGACAACGAGATGGTGCAGGGCGCGCTGGATGCT
Source organism: uncultured Anaerolineaceae bacterium (assembly GCA_964525785.1). Lineage (GTDB taxonomy): Bacteria > Chloroflexota > Anaerolineae > Anaerolineales > UBA4823 > JAQBDA01. Next base: position 9,375 of record CAZGIX010000111.1, on the reverse strand, counting down.
GGAGCAACGGGCTATCTCCTGAAAGACATCTCTGCGGACGACCTGGCTGAGGCGATCATTCAGGTGTACCAGGGGCGGACGACCATCGCACGCGAAGCCAGCCAGGCAATTATACAGGCTGAGCATATCCACCGGCTGGAAGAGGAGATACGCAGCGCCGACGTGAAGCCCGATACGCTGGGCCAGGTGCTGGCAGCCCACATTCCGCAGATATTCCCCGACAGCCAGGTACATGTGCGCGTCTTCCCCGATCAGAACCTGTACACTTACCCGCCCCGACCGGTGCACATGATCTCGGATGCAGCCTGGCGCTGGCTGCGTATGACGGATGGACCGAAGATCTATTCCCTGGGCGATGAATATCCGTGGGGTGGGGTGCATCCATCGGGCACGAGCCTGGCATTGGTGCCAATCCCATCCCTGCGGGGTGGGCCGGCATCCGGTGGGATTGGGATCTTCGTCAAGGGGGAAGTCGAAGACCAGGAAGGGTTCCTGCGCACGGTGGCCTCCCTGGCGCACCTGCTGGCACCCGTGCTGGAGCCCGCGCCAACGCGGACGAGCCCGCAAACACAGACGCGCGCCTCTCAGGAGCTGGAGATGGCCTGGCGCATCCAGGCGGGCATCTTGCCCGATGGAGCGCCGCTGCTGCGCGGCTGGGACCTGGCGGCTCGGCTGGAGCCGGCGCGTGAGACGTCCGGCGATTTTTACGATTTCATCCCTTTACCCAACAACAAGTGGGCCTTTGTGATCGCAGACGTGACTGACAAGGGCCTGGGGGCGGCGGTCTTCATGGCGCTGTGCAGCACGCTGATCCGCACGTATGCGGCGCGCTACCACACTCTGCCCGCCATCGCCATGAGCTCGGTCAACGAGCGCATCCTCTCGGACACGCGCGGCAGCCTGTTTGTCACCGCCTTCTACGGCATCCTGGAGCCGGACCTGGGGCGCCTGCGCTATGTCAACGCCGGTCACAACCCGCCCTTCATGCTCTCCACCGTGAGAGGCAAACGCGTCGACCGCCTGACCCGCACCGGCATGCCGCTGGGAATCTCCCAGGAAGCCACCTGGCAGCAGAAAGTGGTCAAGTTTGCCCCCGGCGACTTGCTGGTGCTGTTCACCGACGGCGTAACCGAGGCACAGAACAGGCAGGGTGATTTCTTCGGAGACCAGCGACTGCTGGATGTGATCCGCCGCAACATTGACCGCCCGGCAGGGGATATCCAGCAAGCCGTGCTGGACGAGGTGCAGCGTTTCACCGGCAACACCCCGCGGGAGGACGATATCGCCCTGCTGACCCTGTCTAGGAAGGTGTAGATTTTTCCCATTTATGGAACAGTATTGTGCATGCCACGCATGTTATACACCCATGCGTATTCCAATCCACCAAGACGCACGGTGTACTCAGGCGTAAGCCGGGTGAAGTATTCCAATACCACTGCGCTGGGGAGCTGGCGTTGCACCTGCTGGACATAAAGCACGACATAATCGGCCTCCTGCAGCTCTTCCAGGCTTACATCTTCCGGCATCGCGGTAGTTATTCCCTTGAAGAAATAAGAGAAACAGGCATCCCCATACCAGGTGATGGCGCGCAGCCCGCCCGCCCTAGGGAGTGAATTGAGATAGCGCGCCGCCTGGTCTAACCCCTCACCCCAGCCGAGCATCATCACCCGGGCAGCCCTGGGTAAACCTCCGAGCATTGGGTTGAAGTAAGTGTAGTAGTAGGGATGAGTCTCCACCACACCTAAAACCTGCATCAGCAGGACGACCCCCACCAGGGCGACGGCAGCCAGACGAGCAGCGCGCCGGGGTAATCCATTCGCAAATCGCAGCCAGACGTGTTGAAGCAAGATGATCCACCCCCAGCCCGCCACCATGCCCAAGGGGGCGAGTATCGGCAGCAGATAGCGGTCGTACTTCTGCCCACCCAGGCTCATGAAGACGGTGTAAAGGGCGGCAAAGACGAGCAACCAGCTGATCACATCCAATTGAAGGCGGGGGATCCCCAGTCTGCGCCGGAAAATCAATGCCAGGAATGCCCACCCCAGCCCGATCAGCGTCGCGGGAGTCGCCCGCCAGAGATAAGCAACGGGATAGTAGTACCAGGCTGAGGCGCCGCTGGGGTAAATCTGCCCATTAAAAAATAACGCGTTGCGGTTGCCTTCCACTGCATATTCCAGCGCCTGGGAGAACATGCGCTGGAGGCTGCCCAGGGGGTCCACCCACATGGCGGGCCACAGCAGCACGAACACCGCAGCGGCAATGCCGAACCACCCCAGGAACGGGCGGACGAACGGCCATACCGCCCGCATGCTCAGATTTTTCAATCCTAGATGCGATCGGATTGCATCCGCCAGAACGAGCAGGAATATAAACGGGGCCAGAAATAAAGCCGGCGACTTGGTGAGCCAGCTCAACCCGGCCGCGGCGCCAGAAAGCAAAAGGCTGGACCGCCGTCTGCCGCGGTAAAGATAATCCATGAATGCCAGGAGCGATAAAAGCATCAATGCGCTGACCAGCCCGTCCAGGTGCAACAAGCGGGAGAGCGAGACCAGGAATGGGTCAAAGGCAATCAGCAGAAAGCCCAGCAGGGCCGGGTAGAAACCCATTAAGCGGATCACAAGGAAGAAGGAGCCGGCCAGCGATGCAGTGATCGCGGCAGCAACAAAGAAGCGCCCAGCCGAGAGCAAATCCAGCGGGCTGTGTTTATGCTGCTTGAGGAAGCGCTGGAAGCGTGTATGGCCTGCCATCTGCTCTCCCGCCTCATGGGCGTACTCCGGGTAACGCCAGGCGAATGCCGCGGCCCCCGCCCAGGTGATTGTGACACCCGGGTGCTCGCGCTGGAAGGTGTTCGCCAGGTCCCCCTGGACCAGGGCCTGGTAGAAGTTCGCCGAGCGCAACAGCCAGCGCGCTTCGTCGATGGTGGCGTAGCGATCAAGGGAGGTTCCGCGCGGCAGCCAGATCGCAATCAGCAGTGCACCAAATGCCAATAAGCGGACCAGGGGTGAGCGCCAGCCTGACAGGCTGCTCGTGCCGCTGGCGTTCTCCAAGCTGCCTAATTGGACAGGCTTCATGCAGACGCTCCCAGGCTCACTGGCGGAAGTCCCTGCGCAGGTAGAGCAGGCGCTTGCCCCGCGAGTAGAGCAGGCGGTAATCCTGCTCCAGGTAGGCCTCCAGCTCGGGGAACGAGCGCCGCCCGATGAGTACCTGTTCGGGATTCACCTCGTCCACAATCTGTATGATCTGCTCTTCGCTGAGCTCGCCAGTGGACAAACGCTTTTCCGACATCACAGCCAGGAAGGGTGTGACCGGAAGACCCACCCGGAAGGCGTACATCGGCAGGTTGGTGACCACCCAGCGAGTCTCCGGGGCATGGTTGCTCATCTTGACCAGGAACATCTGCTCTGGCCAGGGAGCATGGTCAGCGGCGGCAAAATACGGCGGGCGCACCATGTCCGGCACAACCCTGGGGGTGCGGTCCGCCAGGAGCAGGGCAAACCCGGCCAGGGCAGCAAAGGCAAGGAGACGACGCAGGAGGGGTAATTTCGACCTGCGCAACAGCCAGGTGATCAGCAGCAGACCCTCACCCGCGGCGATCCCAGCTAAAAGAGCCGCAGGAAAAGTGACCAGGAGCTGGTGGTGATACCACACCGGTCGGTGAAAGGAGAGCAGCAGGATCGCGGCGCCCAGCCAGGCGAGCAGGTAGATAGAGAGCCAGTTCTTGCGCACAAGGGCAAAGATAGTTCCTAGCCCAGCCAGGAGGAGCACCGCCCACGCCTCACGCAGATGCCAAGCAATCGGATGCGTCCCCGGGTATAGAGCCTCCATTCCTGACTGGCGCGCCAGAAAGTGTACGTCGAACAGCTGGCTCAAATTACCGGGTCCCACCAACCCCAGCCCCAAAGTGGCTGTCAGACCGGCAAAAACCAGGCTCCACAGTAAAGCAGGGGCGAGAAGAGCCGAATCCGGTGCGTCAGGACGGTGCTTCTCACCCAAAACCAGTCCAATCATGAAGATAGGGACTAAAAAGACGGTGAAAACCTTGACCAGGACCGAGGCAGCCAGTGCGGCCGCGGAGAGCACCAGCCACAGCCTGTATCGTTGTCGGTGCCAGAGCGCCAGCATCAGCAGGGAGACGCCCGCCAGGGCAATTGATGGCAGTCCGATCATCACCGATACGCTCAGCGTGGTGTAGTAAGGCAGCAAGAAGACGGTCGCGGCTCCCGCCAGCGCGTGCCAGGCACCCCAAGTGAGGTATAAAAGATAAAAACTGGATCCAACCAGAACAGCCGAGAAGACCAGCACCAGCGTCCGGCCCACATCCACTTCAAAGCCAAAAAGGCGGAATGTGCCAGCCAGCAGATAGGTAAAGAGGGGCGGCTGCTCGCTCCAGATCTCGGCGTACATCGAGTAACCCCGAGCGACCAGGAGGGCTTTCATTGCCTCAATCCCCTCGTCTGCGTCAAACTCAAACTGCTCGCGGAAAGGGGAAAAAACGAACATAACCAGGAAATAAGCAATCGCCAGAAACGTGCCGGAGAAGCGGCGCAAGAAGCGTAGATGGGGGGGACTGTCCATGCTCGGTTTGGCTGGGTTCACAGCCGATCCTTATTATACAACCCGCGTGGTTTATAATTCGTTGGACATACTCACATTCAGACTGCGTCAGGATGGTTGAGAGAGGAAGCACATGCAAAAAGACTGGCCGCGGCTGCTGAAACTGCTGCACGAAGAGCTGGGCTATCGCGTACAAGAAGGGGGCACTGCTCTGGGATATGAGCTGTTCAGCGTCGACCTGTCGTCCTGGAAGCTGCGCCTTTCCAGCCGCACGGCGGTCATCTGGGTGAAGACCAAAGACCTGGACGGCGTGGCCTCGCAGCACCTCATGCAGAGCCTGGCGGACGTGACCCGCGAGCGCAGCCTGAGCCGCCAGATCGTCCTGGTGCTGCTGGATGGCAACTCCTTCCCGCTCTTCCGCCACCGCACCAGCCTGAACAACAACCTGGTGCTGGTGGGCGCCGAGGAGCAGAAAAATGTGCTGCAATCCCGGCGCCCGAGCGGCGAGCTGCTGGACCTGATCTCTGCCCAGGTGCCGATCTCCTACCTTTCGCCGTACGAGACACGCGCCCCGGTGACGGGCAGCCGCTTTTTCGGCAGAGAGCAGGAGGTGGCGCGCATCATCGCCAACCCCGATACCAACCACGTTATCCTGGGCATCCGCCGCATCGGAAAGACCTCCCTGCTGCGCGAGACCGAACGCCTGCTCAACGAACGCCAGGAAGCAGCGCGCGTATTCTACCTGGAATGCAGCGACCTGCTGTCTACCGATGACTACATCCGCGAAGTGGTGCGTAAGCTCAACCCGCGCGAGCTGCCGCGCCTGCACATGCAGAAGTACGTCTTTTTCTTCCCGAACTTTTTAGAGCGCATGAGCAAGCAGCTCAAGACCAAGATCATTTTCCTGCTGGATGAGATCGATAACCTGGTGATCATGCAGCGGGGCGATTGGGAGCTGTTCCGCATGCTGCGCGCCTCGTCGAATAAAGGCGCCTGCCAGTACATCATTGCCGGCTTCCGCGAGGCCATGCGCGAGCAGTACATGCTGGATTCGCCGTTCTACAACTTTGCCCAGGAGATCCGCCTGAACGAGTTCACCCGCCAGCAGGCGCGCGAGCTGATCATCACCCCCATGGAGAACCTGCGCGTGCGCTTCCGCAACGAAGAAGAGGTTGTCAACCGCATTTACGAAGAGACTGCCGGGCACCCCAACCTGATCCAATACTACTGCCTGATCCTGCTGCGCCGCCTGGACGAGACCGGCACGCGCGAGATCACCCCGGAAAGCCTGATCGACGTGTACACCGACGAGGGGTTCACCAGCCACCTGCTGACCTCCTTCATGCAGAACACCGAGAACCGCGAAAAAGCCCTGATCTATGCCATCCTGCTGGCCTCCGAAGAGACGTGGAGCAAGGGCTTCGGGCACGAAGAGATAGATGCGGTGCTGCGCAAGGGCGGCATCACCCTGCAGCAATCTGCCATCGACGAGGCCTGCAACCTGCTCACCCTGGCGGGCATCATCCACCGCAAGGGGCGCGAATACACGTTTACCTCCCCGGTTTTCACCCGTGTCCTCCAGCAAGCCTACGACCTGAACTATTTATTCCGCAAGGTGAAAGAGGAAGGCTATGATCGGGTTTGACGCCAGCCTGGAGACGCCGGCGGTCGCCCGCTACCACCGGGAGGCGATCGAACAGATCATCCAGAGCGTGGAGGAGCGCGTCTTCTGCGCCTTGCTGGGACCGCGCCTGTGCGGTAAGACCATCCTGCTACGCTTCATCGAGACTCACCTGGCTCCGCTGTTGGGCTGGACCTGCGCCTATATCGACCTGCAGGAGCTGCGTTCTGTCACCCAGCAGGAATTCTTCTCGGACCTGATCGAGCAGACCGCTCACCGGTTAGGCGAGCAGACCGGGCAGACGCTGGCGCTGCCCGAGGGACTGCCCGCCAGCAGTGCCGGCTTCCGGGCCTTCCTCGCTGACAGCCTGGAACGGCTCGGCAGGGACGTAGTGCTGATCATCGACCCGCTGGAAGCCCTGCCCACAGACCTGGTGCAGGCGCTGCTCACCTCGCTGCGCGCCGCCTATATGGACCAACAGAACATGGACCAGCAGGTTACGGTGATCGTATCAGGTGCGCTGGGCCTGGCGACCCTGGCGGTAGGCGAATCGTCGCCCTTCCGCGGCATTGCCCGGCGCGTATTTATCGGCGACCTGACGGAGAGCGAGAGCCAGGCATTGATCCTGGATTACCTGGCGGAGCAGGGCGTCGGCACAACCACATCTGCCCTACGCAAGCTGCTGCATGCCACGCGCGGTGATACCTACCTGATTCGCAGCATCAGCCTGCGCTGCGCCGAGCTGGTCAATGCGCGTCCGGCGCGCGTGGTGCGCACCAGGGATGTCGATGTCGCCATACGGCGCTTCCTGCGCGGCGAGGTGCTGCAGTATGCGCCGCTGCTGGAAGCCATCCGCTTGATCGAAGAGGACCCCGACCTGGTGGAGTGCATCCTGCGCCTGCTGGAGCACGAGCGCGTGCCGCGCTCAGCCCTGCCGCTGCCGCTCTCCCCCGACCTAGACCCCCTGTACCTGACCGGGGTGGTAGAGACGGCTGGCGGAGACGGCTACCGCCTGCAGAACTCGATCTACCGCGAGTTCCTGGCGCGCCATTTCACCCCCGAGCGGGTGGGACACGTGCTGGCGATGGCAGGCCGCTGGGACTCGGCCATCGACTACCTGGAGGCCAGCATCCACCAGGGCAACCACCAGTCGCGCGCCGACCTGCTGCCGGCGGCGATCAACTCGATCTACGCCGCCCAAGACCTGGGGCAGGCAGTACACTTCCTGCGCCGGGCGCTGGCGGCTGCCTTCGGAGTGAGCGAATCACAGGTATGGCTCAGCCCGCCGCAGGAGAACCTGCTGCGCCTGATCGGCCCGGCTGGGGTGAACATCGGCAGCCAGCCGCTCGAAGAGCTGCAGATCGCCCTGAGCGCCGACCGCCTGGAGACGCGCTCCTTCCGCCAGCAGGTGCCGCTGCGCGGGCAGGAAGGCGAGCAGCGTGCCGTGCGCGCCATACCGCTGATGATCCCGGGGCGCAAGCCGGTGGGGGTGGTCACGATCTATGATGAGCTGCTGGAACAGCTTTCCGGGGACAAGCGCGAGCGCGACCTGCAGCTGGTTGGATTCCTGAACCAGGCCGCGCGGGCCCTGCAAGCAGTGAGCACCCGCCGCCAGGAGCTGGCGCTGGCAGGGCGCATGCAGGCCAGCCTGATGCCGGTAGATTTTCCCAGCCTGCCCGGCTGGCAGTTCGCCGGAGCATGGAGACCAGCGCGTGAAACCTCCGGCGATTTCTATGACCTGATCCCCCTTCCGGACGGGCGGCTGGGATTAGTGATCGCCGACGTGGTCGACAAGGGCATGGGGGCAGCCCTGCTCATGGCGCTCAGCCGTACGCTGATGCGCACCTACGCCGACGATTATCCCGACGAGCCGGAGCGCCTGCTGCACATCGCCAACCGGCGCATCATCGCCGATATCGGCGGCGGGCTGTTCGTGACCCTGTTCTACGGCGTGCTCGACCCGGCAACCGGCAGCCTAGTGTACGGCAACGCCGGTCACCCACCGCCCTACCTGTTCAGGAGCGATCCAGACCAGCCGGTCGAGGCGCTGTTCCGGACCGGGATGCCGCTGGGCATCTCGGAAGATTCAACCTGGGAGCGGGGAGCGATCCAGATCCCGCCTGGCGCCCTGCTGCTGCTGTACACCGATGGGGTGCAGGACGCCCAGAACCCGCAGGGCGAGTTCTTCGGGGAGAAGCGGGTGCTGGGCACGGTGCAGGCGCAGCGCGGCAGCTCGGCCCGCCACATCCAAGAGGCCCTGATCGCCTCGGTGCTGGATTTTGCCGGCTCCGAGCCGCAGGTAGATGATATTGCCCTGGTGGTGCTGGTGCGGGAGTGATTAACGCACAGGGAATTAAAAAGGGTTTCCTACTTGTTGAACATTTCGAAGGGGAGCCAGTGGCGAGATCAGCCCTCAGCTGACCGCTTTCTTCACAAGTGCGCTGATCCTTGCCTCTTCGGCGGCAGTCAACTCCTTCAGCGCGAAGGCGGCCGGCCACATGGCGCCTTCGTCGATGTTCGCCACGTCGTTGAATCCGAACGTCGCGTACCGCGTGTTGAACTTCTGGGCGCTTTGGAAAAAGCAGACGATCTTGCCGTCCTTGTTGGCATAGGCGGGCATCCCGTACCAGGTTTTCGGCGAGAGGGCCGGCGCGCTGGCTTTGATGATCTCATGGAGCCGCTTGGCCATGGCGCGCTCCGGTTCCGGCATCTCGGCAATTTTCGCCAGCACGGCGCTTTCCCCTTCTGCCTTGTTCTTGTTCGCGCGGGCTTCCGCCTTCAACTCTTTGGCGCGCTCCTTCATCGCGGCCCGTTCCTCGTCCGCGAATCCCTTGGACGTCTTGCCGATCGTGGTAGTGCTCTTACCTTGGTTCATAAGAATCTCCTTCAATTTGTTTGAATTCGTGTGCCGCAAGTCACCCTATCAGAGGGTATAGCACACATATTTCAACAGCTTTGACAACAATTACCAAGCGCCCAACTATCGGGAAGATCTTTTTCACTTCTACCCAATGGTTCGGCTCAGGTTGAGCGATCCGTCTGCAGTCTGTAAGCTCATCCTCAAGGCTTGTGCGCATGAACGCGCTGCAGACCGCCCTCATAACCCCCGGCTGCACATGTCGTTGGCGATCTGGGCTGCACTCGAATAACTGCGCAACAGGGGCTTATCCGGCGGCTTCGTATGCCTGCCGGATCCAACC
>CAZGIX010000110.1:0-14841 GCA_964525785.1 uncultured Anaerolineaceae bacterium | reverse complement strand
CCGCTCCCTGAACGCTCGCATACTCCCTCGCCTACGTCTGAGCCAACCAGCACATTTACTCCTGCTTTCTCTCCAACATCCATACCGGCGACCACCGCGGCCCCGGAGGTCACAGCAACGGCTATGATCACCTCTGCGGCTTATTTATCCGCGGCTATCTGCATCCCTGAGGGCGCACAGGTCGATTGGGCCAGCGTGACGCGGGTCATTGACGGCGATACCGTTGATGTCCTGATTGAAGGTGCAGAATACCGGGTGCGCTATATCGGGGTCGACTCGCCGGAATTGGAGTTCCCGCTGGGTCCTGAATCGCAGGCGGCAAACGCCGGGCTGGTGGAGGGCAAACAGGTTGCCCTTGTGCGGGACACAACCAACATGGACCAATACAACCGCCTGCTGCGCTATGTCATCGTGGACGATCTCTTTGTCAACTACGAGCTGGTCAAGACCGGACATGCCATGTCGAAGGGCTACGACCCAGACACAGCCTGCCAGGAAATGTTCGACCAGGCAGAAATGCAGGCCAAGCAGGAGATGCTTGGTATGTGGGCGGCAGAGTTAAGCCTCCCCGGCCGGCTGCAGCCAACCGGCTCGGTGGTCAGCGTCCTGGCCATCCAGACTGTTTTCTACGATGGACTTGTGCCTAAGGTGGAGAGTGATGAGTATGCCGAGATCATCAACGCCGGCTCGGAGCCGATCGATCTCGCCGGCTGGCGGTTGAACGCCGGCAGTCAAGGACAAGATTTCGTATTCCCGGCATTCATTCTGCAGCCTGGACAGACCTGCCGGGTATATACCAACGAAACACACCCCGAGGCATGCGGTTTCAGCTTCGCCAGCCCGGATCCGTTGTGGAACAATAAGGGGGATTGCGGGTATTTATATGACCAATCAGGCAATCTGGTAGACGATTACTGCTATTGACTTTCTCTATAAATGTGCTAAAGTTTAATCAGTTGATAAATTAGCCTTCGCAAACAAGCAGAACATACACTTCGAATCTTCATTGCAGCTTGCCCAACCCAAACGCCATTCTACTTGCCTTCGCCAGGAAATGGCGTTTTATATTTATCGCTTATTGATCCGGGGGTATTTATTGTTAGCTCTTTTTACCCTATTCCAGGCGATATTGGGACATCTGTAATCAATCGATATTTATTTCGGGGAGGAAAAAGATGAGGAGACATTGGCTATCAATATCTGCTGCCATTCTATTTGCTCTGGCGATACTGCTCCCCAGGCTGAATCGGGCAGCTGGCGATGACACGATCCAACCTGTTGACCCAGCTACGCAGGAGCCAATCTCGATTGATTCGATCGCTTCGATGGGATGGGTGATTGAATGTGTGGATTGTCCCAAGTACTTCGCGACTATGACAGATCGCAGTTTACGGCTCGATGCGGCCGGTCATCCCCGTATTGCCTACGGAGGCGATCACCTCTACTATGCCTGGCACGACGGAGCGACCTGGCACCTGGAGACGGTGGACGACGCGCCGGGTGTAGGCGCGTACGCCTCGCTGGCGCTGGACGGCGGCGGCTATCCCCACATCAGCTACTTTGACGATGATAACGACGACCTGAAGTACGCGTACCGGGACGCTTCCGGCTGGCACATCCAGACCGTGGACAGCGAAGGGGAGGTGGGTGTAGGCGCGTCGCTGGCAGTGGACGGGAATGGCTATCCCCACATCGCCTATGAGGACGACACCAACTCAGATGTCAAATATGCTTTCTTGGACGCATCCGGCTGGCACAGCGAGAAGGTGGATGACGCGAGCGCCCCCTATCCTTCTCTCGCACTGGATTCGGCTGGTCAGCCACGCATCAGCTACTGCGATGCCGATGAGGAGGTCGTCAAGTATGCCTACCGCTCCTCCATTTACTGGTGGAAACGAGTCGTTTCCTACGTTGGCACAGGCGGCGGTTCCCCTTCGCTGGCGTTGGATGAGGACGGCTATCCGTATATTACCTACTACCAGCCTGCTGGTGCTTGGGGTGGAAAACTGGAGTACGCCTACGAGGACGGTTCCGGTTGGCACCATGAGACCGTGGACAGCGACGGAAATGTGGGCGCGCAGAGCTCGATAGCAGTGGATGGGGTCGGCAATCCCCACATCAGCTACTTTGACAATGATAACGACGACCTGAAGTACGCGTACCAGGACGCTTCCGGCTGGCACCCCCAGGTGGTAGACAGTGAGGGGTCTGTGGGCCTGTACACATCGCTGGCGCTGGACGGGGCCGGCCTTCCCCACATCAGCTACCTCGACTTGACCAACGCCGATCTTAAATATGCCTATCAGGACGCTTCCGGCTGGCACATGCAGGCAGTGGACAGCAGCGCGGATCCGGGCTCAGGCACTTCGCTGGCACTGGACGGGGGCGGCTATCCCCATATCGGCCACTATGACTGGACCAACCGCCACCTGGGATACGCATACCAGGACACGTCCGGCTGGCATAACCAGACCGTGGATAGCGGGTCTGTGGGCAGGTACCCATCATTGGCGCTGGACGAGAGCGGTTATCCCCACATCAGCTACCTCGACTTGACCAACAATGACCTGAAATACGCCTACTTGGACGCTTCGGGTTGGCACACCCAAACGGTGGGCATTCATCAGGGGATTGTTGGCGGGGACACCTCGCTGGCGCTGGACGGCGCCGGCTATGCCCATATCAGCTACTACCTGGGCGGCAGTTCCCATATCCTGAAATACGCCTACCAGGACGCGTCCGGCTGGCATATCGAGACAGCGGACGATGAGTCCAACTCGGGCTGGTACACCTCGCTAGAGATGGACACGAATGGCTATGCCCACATCAGCTATTATAACTATGGCTACGCCAACCTGATGTATGCTTACCAGGACGCTTCCGGCTGGCACACAGCGATAGTGGACGGTGCAGGGCGTGTAGGCCTGTACACCTCTCTCGAGCTGGACAGCAGCGACTATCCACACATCAGCTACTATGATGATACCAACGCCGACCTGAAATACGCCTTCCAGGACGCCTCCGGCTGGCACATAGAGATCGTGGATAGCGAAGGGGAGGTAGGTGAAGGCACCTCTCTGGCGCTCGATGGAAGCGGCTATCCCCACATCAGCTACTACGACGCGACCAATGGCGATCTGAAATACGCCTATCAGGATGCTTCCGGTTGGCACATAGAGATCGTGGATTACGAGGGATTTGTAGGCCAGTCCACCTCGCTGGCGCTCAATGGGGACGGCTATCCTCGTATCAGCTACTACGATATGAGCAATCACGACCTGAAATACGCCTCGTATGTCGAAGTGCCGGCACCGGTGGCGGACTTCACTGCCAGCCCCAAATCGGGCTTCACCCCGTTGTCAGTGGCTTTTACCAACACCTCCACGGGTTACTTCACCTCTAGCCAATGGGACTTTGGAGACAGTCAAACCAGCACGTTAAAGAATCCAACCCACACGTACGAAGCAGCAGGGACTTTCACCGTCACGCTGACCGTCAGCGGATCAGCCGGTACCGATACTATCACGCGGGTGGACTATATCGCCGCTTATGGACAGGAGCAGTTCGATCTCTACCTGCCCCTCACTGTGAATACCCATTAGGTTTAAGACTCATCCCACTAAGAAAGTCAAGGGTGTTTGGACTATTGACCCACGCCCAAACACCCGTGATTTCCCTTGAACTGTGCAGTTCCAATGATTTAAGCTGCGCACGTCGCCTATGTCTGAAGATGATCTTCGTGCAGATGTCTGGCAGCCAAGGGATTTTTTTCTAATGGATGTTAGTTTCGGGAGAGTAAGAGCGGATCAACGGGGATTTAAAACAACAGTGGCGAGGGTGGGATTTGAACCCACATCCAAGGGCTTATGAGTCCCCTGCTCCACCATTGAGCTACCTCGCCAGATACTACCCGAGCGGCAGAAATAGTACTACGCTCGCACGATTTTGTCAACCAGGGCTTTGTTGAGTAAACCCTACCCCAGCATACCCGATCTGACCAGCAGCTCGGCATTGTAGATCGAGCCGCCAGCCGCTCCCCGGATCGTGTTGTGTGAAAGCACGACTATGCGCAAGTCGAAGATTTCGTCAGACCGCACCCTGCCCACCACGGTCGTCATGCCGCCTCCCGCCATGCAGTCCAGGCGCGGCTGCGGTCGGTCCGCTTCTTCACTTACCTGGATCACTGGCCTTGGGCTGGATGGAAGATCCCGGCTTTCCAGCGGCGCGTTGAAGCCCCTCAATACCTCGACCGCCTCACCCGGCGCAGCTCTCCGCTCGAGCTCGATAGACAGACACACCGTGTGACCATCGATGACCGCAACCCGGTTGGTATGCGCAGAGATAACCATCTCTGACAGGTGGATGCTTTCGCCGTCCCGCCGGCCCAGGATCTTGCGCGGCTCCCATTCCACCTTCTCTTCCTCGTCTGCGATATAGGGTATCACGTTATCGACGATATCCAGTGACGCCACCCCTGGATAACCCGCTCCGGACAATGCCTGCAACGAGACTGCGAAGACGCGCTTCACTCCGAAAGCATCGTCTAAAGCCTTGAGAGCCACGGTCATACCCGTGCTGGTGCAGTTGGCGTTGGTGACAATGCCGCCGCGCCAGCCGCGCCGGCGGCGCTGTTCCTTAACCAGCAGGATGTGATCTGGATTCACCTCCGGGAGCACGATGGGCACGTCCGACTCGCGGCGAAAAGCGGAGGCATTCGAACATACCAGGATGCCAGCGGCCGCCAATGAGGCTTCAACCTCACGCGCTTGGCGTGACGGCATGGCAGAGAATGCCAGCGGGACGTCCAAGCCAGCCGGATCCGAGGGAATCAGCTGCATGTCTCGCGCCCAGGCGGGCATTGGCTCCGAGAGCACCCAATGGCACGCATCGCGGTACAGCTTGCCAACCGAGCGCTCCGAGCTGGTCAGCGCCACGACTCGAAACCAGGGATGGTCGTCCAGCAGCTGCACAAATCGCTGCCCGACGCTGCCAGTAGCGCCTAAAATAGCGACTGGAATTTTCTCAGGCCTGTTCATTCGATTAACCCATGGATAGCCTGCACGCCGGCTTCAGCGTCGGCTGCGTCAACGACCAGGCTGATAGATACTTCAGAAGAACCCTGAGCAATGGCGATGATATTCACCCCATGTTCTCCCAAAGCGGTAAATATCCTTCCTGCCACTCCGGGGGTTGTGCGCATGCCTGCCCCTACAGCGGTGATGATGGTGACTTCGCTGGTCGATATAACCCGGTCGATATCCCCGCGCTGCAGCTCCGGAGCAAACGCATCTTCCAGTGAGCTCACAACAGAAGGGACGGAGCTCACTGGAACAGCGAAGCAGATCGACTGTTCGGATGAGGCCTGGGTGATCAATGGCACGCTGGTGCCGGTGGCAGCCACGGCGGAGAAAGTGCGCGCCGCCACGCCCACAACTCCCAACATCCCCCGCCCCTCGACGGTGATCAGGCTCTGTCCCTTGATGGCAGTGACGGCTTTGATCGTCCCGTGGTTGTTTGCCGCGCTTTCGCGCACCAGCCGGGTGCCCGGGTGGGAAGGGTTGAACGTGTTGCACACTCGCAAGCCGATGCCGGCTTCGATAACTGGACGGATGGTTTTGGGATGCACCACTTTAGCGCCATAATATGCCAGCTCGGCAATCTCACGGAAAGAGAGCTCCGGGATTGTGCAGGCTGCGGGCACCAGGCGGGGATCGGCGGTCATCACACCATCCACGTCTGTCCAGATCCAAACCTCGTCCGCAGGTAAGACGGCTCCCAGTATACCAGCGGAATAATCGCTGCCTCCCCGACCCAGCGTCGTAGTAACGCCATCTGCCGTGGCCGCCAGAAAGCCCGTTACCACCGGCACCCTGCCGCTGGCAATCACAGGCTCCAGCACTGAACGCGCCCGTTCAATAGTATGATCCATGATGGGGTGCGCCGACTGGAACTGGTGATCGGTTACGATCAGCTGGCTTGCTTCGACAAACTGGGCCGGAACACCCTGGGCTTCAAGCGCAGCTGCCAGCAGACGTACGCTCATGCGCTCACCCATCGAGGAGACCGAATCTAGGGCACGTGGGGTAGATTCACCCAGCACAGCGATCGCCTGGCACAGGTTGGTCAGGTCGGTGACCAGGTGCCCAATCTCCTGCTTGACCTGGGCGATGCGCGCCGGATCATCCAGCAGCTCCGTGGCAACCGCGAAATGCTGGGTGCGCAGCTTACTCGCCGCCTCCAGGCAGAACCCGGTTTGCCCAATGACTGCCTGTTCTGCGCACTTGAGCAGCAGGTCAGTAACCCCTGTCATAGCCGAGGTGATTACAACCAGCCGAGGCCACTCTTCCCTGGCCCCTTTAACGATGCGGCACACCTGGTTGAATGCGCCAGGGTCCGCAACCGACGTGCCCCCGAACTTCATGACCAAAGTTTTTCCATTCCGTGAAACCATATAAGATCTCCTTGCCAACACTCTGCGATATAACTATAAACCAGGCTACCGCGATCTGTTAATCGCCTACCTTATGAGGTTAATAAAACAAAGGAGGAGATTAAAGCCGCCAGACCGAAACCCAGGATAATCACGCCCGAGATGCGATTCACCCAGATAAGCGCGCGCAAGTCAAACCGAGAACGAAACAGGTTCACCATCCCGCTCAAGAACAGCCACCAGACTGCCGATCCGAGGAAAACGCCTACGACGAGTAAGACTGCTGAAATCAAGCTGTAACCCTGGCTTCCAAGCCCCAGGCCGGCGAAGATAGCTGCAAAAGACAGGATTGTTAGCGGGTTTGTGAGCGTAAGGAAGAACGTAGACAGGTAAGCTCCCAACAGCCCCTTGCCGCCAGCATGCGCCAGCTCCTCCGACGGTCTGGATAGCATGGTCTTCACTCCGAGATAGCACAGAAAGATCCCGCCGGCAGCGCGCAGCCAATCTTGCTGTGAAACCAGGAAGCCGGTCACGATGGTTAATCCAAAGGCTGCCAGCGATCCATAGACCGCATCCGCGCTGGCAGCACCCAGTCCCGTGAGCAAGCCCACCAGACGACCCTCAGAGATCGTGCGGCGAATGCACAATATCCCGATTGGGCCGACGGGCGCGGCAATCGATAAACCGATCAAGAAACCCTTAAGCGCTTCCATCTAACCGCCGTCCAAATTCGGTGAGTGCACGATAATATGGAGCAATGCTGGGGATATAATGCCGTTCCGATTGGGCATGCGGTCCGATGCCGCACTGACCCCACACAATGCCCTGCCCATGCGGAGCAAATCTGGCGCTGGTGCCTGCCAGCTTGCGGCCAATCGTTGGCATGCTGCCTGCGGCACTACGAACTGCGTCCAACAGCTTAAGCAGGTAAGGGTTCTCTTCACTGCAGGCAATGCCGTTCTCCATGACAGACAGCTCCAATTCCAGGTTTTGCGATACGCAGTATGCACTTATCTCATCGCGCAGGGCTTGAACATCATCTTGCGGAATGGGTCTCACCTCGACCCCGAGGAGGCCATAATCAGCCATGATGTTATATATACCCGGGGTGCCGACCTGTACGAATGGAAATTTCACCTGAGACTGCCAGCCATCCGGACTGCTCAGCGTCAGGTGGCGGCTGAGAACATTGGTGAGAGCCGCCCTGGCAACCAGCATACGCTCAGTAAGGTCTGACTGCAAGCCGCCAGCTCCGCTGTGGCCGCGCTGGCCGCGCCCAATTACACTAAAACGCATCACTCCCCTGTTCTGGGTGCATATCTCTCCCCACAGCTCATTCCCCTTCTCACCGGTCCGCTCACCAGCGATGAAGAAGTTTGGCTGATAATCGTATTCTTCACACAATAGATTCAGCAGGTGGGGCGTTCCCATCGCCTCGATCTCTCCATTCTCCTCATTGCCAACCAGCAGCAGATTGACCTGGGGATACGGGAAGCCTTTTTTCAAACAGTCTTTCATCCACACCAGGTAAGTGGCTACCACTGTCTTCATATCAGCCGCCCCCCGCCCCCATAGATAATCACCCTCGATACGCGGTTCGAACTGGCTGTCATCCGGCTCCGGCGGCACGACGTCGAAATGACCGGACAGCATCACCGGCGCGTACATCTGCCCGGGAAAACCGACCAACAGGGCGGGGTACTTGTCCTGAAAATAATACTGCACCTCCAGGCCGCGGTTGCGCACATAGTCAAATATCCAGGTCGCCGCCCGGTGAACTTCAGCCAGGCGTTCCTGTGGGCAGGCAGTCACCGATGGGATGCGTATCAATTCCTGAGCCAACGCCAGGATTTCGCTGGTTTTATCCGCATAATTCACATCGACAAGAGACTCGGGTCGTGGGCGAAAACGAATTGGCACCTGGGGATCGCCATGTGCGTCATCGCGAGCGCGCTGAAGAAACTCACCAAACTTTGCAGCTTCTGCCCCCATCCCGTAGTATTGCTCCGCAATCAGGCCCACCTGCTCTTGAACCAGGCCCTGGCGCTCCTCTGCCAGAGTACGCAGTACATCCAGCGGCACGACATCTTTTACATCGAACTCATCTCGCAGCCGGTTGCGCATTTTTTCAGCCGTATTGCAGCCGCCCCCAGCCATTTCTACCATCGGGGTCAGGTCTTCCCACAGATTTATCGCTTCCGCCAGGGGCTTCAGCTCATCCAGCGTCCATTTCAGGAATTCCCGCATCTTGACAGGCTTGCCGGTGAATGGATTCTCGATCTCGCCGCGCAAACCGCAGCGAGCAGCTACATCCTCGTTTCGGCGCGCCCTGTCGATATCCTCGCGATCGTAGCGAAATGCACGCCCAAACTCAGCGTCTGCATAAAACCTGAGGAGCAGCAGATGTTTAAGGGTAAGATTGGCAACATCCACATCCAGTGGATGTCCGCCATCATCGGTGCGGACCTCGACGCGTGACATCGGCAGGTTGATCCGCGCCAGCAAATTCTGGCGCTCGATCTGAGCTGCCATTTCCTCCACCGAGGTAGTGCTTCCCAAAGAGTATAGCCCGTGAGCATAGATATCTTTCAACTGTTCGCTGGTCACAGCGATCAAACGCTCTACTGGTTCTGCGAATGACCGCGCCCGCACCGGAGTCCAGTTGTTGTTGCCGAAGCGCACGCCGCGCCGGATTAGATCATAGGATATCTGCAGATAATCTTGATAAGAACGATACAGGTCGGGCAGGTCGATATCCTCAGGATTGGGAAAGGTGAGATTACGCACTCCGTCGTACTCGGTAAGAACCACGAACTTCTCATCGCCGTGCGCTTGCGCCTGGAGCGGTGTGGCAGCACTGGTGGCGATAAACAATGCTGCAAAAGCCCGCATCAGGCGGGTAGCGGTAATATAGAATTGGCTCTTATACTCATCCAGCTGTGTGTCTCCCCGCTCGGATGGGGATAAATGCATAAAATCCCAGGCGACCAGGGGATCAGGCAAGGACAGGTTGGTATGGGTGCCAGCTGTCGCCAACCCCTCCCCGAATAGATCAACACACCGTTCCAAATAGCGGCGCTTCGCAAGGTGCCAGGAGCCGGGTATCG
Source organism: uncultured Anaerolineaceae bacterium (assembly GCA_964525785.1). Lineage (GTDB taxonomy): Bacteria > Chloroflexota > Anaerolineae > Anaerolineales > UBA4823 > JAQBDA01. The sequence continues at coordinate 5,304 of CAZGIX010000110.1, read as the reverse complement.
ATCCGTGATCCACAGTCGTGCTGTAGAGCAGGTTGCCGTGCCAGCTGTAGAGCTGTTCGCCAAACTGCCGTCCTGCTTTGCTGAGTGCATTCAGCAGCACGCCTTCCATCAGCCAACCCTCATAGACGGCGCCGCGTGGATGATAATATGGCCTGGTTGCCCACTCGATCATCCAATGGAATACTTCGAGCTGGCTGTAATCCCGCACCCAGGCAGACAGCGATTCGGAGCGTAAATAATCCACGAATGACTGTTGGCTCGGACCCGACCCTACCCTGAGAAGAGGACGAAACTGAGAATCAAGCAGGTTCCACTCCAGCTCAAATCCACACAGCCCGCTGCCTGGTTTTTCTTTTTCAGCGGCTTCCAAGGCGAGGTGGTATTTTTCCGCAAAATGATGGGGATCATACATAGGACATCTCGACAATTAACCTGATCCTATGTTCAGGGCTGCCAGACCATCGACTAACCGGAGAAGTGCGCCGCGCGTACGTTCTGGCGGCGTGGCGTACGAAAAGCGGATCCAATCGCCGCCATACGCTGAGAAGAATGCTCCCGGTACAACTGCCACGCCATGCTCTTCTGCCAGATACTGCCCCATCGGCTCGCTATCCACCCAACCTCGCACCTTTATCCATCGACCGACATTGATAAACGCATAATAACCTTTCCCAAGAATATAAGTGAACCCGTTCCGGTCAAGCAAATCACGCAGGACTTTTCGGCTGGCATTGGTAGGTTCTACGATGGAGCGACAGGCTTCAGCATAGCCTATCTCGTAGGCAGCCATAGCGACTGCCAAGGAGTAATATGAAGGGATTACAGAGTGTGAAGCGCGAGCAACGATGAATTTGACCACCTCTTCGGAGGCGATTAAGTGACAGTTGCGTATGTTAGACGCACCCAAACTTTTGGTCAGACCATCCAGGAAGATAAGCCGCTTGCGCTCGTCCGGATCGAACAATCCCAGAACGCGGTTCAAATCCATGGGTTGTTCATCGGTGACGTAGTGGTACATCCAATCAAATAGAACAAAAGCAACCCCGATGCTTAATGCGGTTTTTGCCAGGGCGACCTGCCGCTCCAGGCTGATAGTCAATCCTGTCGGATTGTCCGGGCAGGTAATCACCAGACCAGCGATCTTTCGCCCGCTGCGGGATGCGTACTCAACACAGGCACGCAAGCCATCCTCGCTGTAAGCCCAGCCTTCTTCGGGACGCCCAGGTGCATATAAGACGTTTGCTCCAATCCCATAAGGACCCCAGTTATAGGAAATCCAGGGCACACGCGACACGATCAGAGCATCACCCTGGCGACCGTGACCCAAAGCCAACATCGCCTGATACGCTTTCACGAGCGCATCGCGCCCACCCACGGCAGCCAGCACATTAACAGGCGAATAGGCAAGATTAGCATCCAGCTTCCAATACTGCTCGATTACTATACGGCGGTAATCATCACTGCCGTAGGGCATATCATAAGAGCTCCCATGAGCGATTTGAAGCTCTAAAGCTCTCTCCAGAATCCGTCGGGGGACTCCCGGCAGGCTGGCACCACCATCTCCCTGGGAAGCATCGAAGACCTCGTTTCCCGGATTTTTACCCAGGTAAGTCTTTAAAGATTTGTTTATCAGGAACATCTTCGAAGGCGGGATTGGTTCCATCTTCGACAGGTGGTCGCTCACCGGGATGAGCGACGTCTCTGGGACGGCAAAGATAGGTTGGTCATGGGGAACAATCATGTTGATTAACCTCCACAAGGATAAAAAAAACGCCCCGATTTCCGAGGCGTGTTCAGCGATTAGGAATGTCCTCTGGCTGCTATCAAGCCAGCAGCCACCCGCACACGCGCCCCGCTCTTTGTGAGGGATTAGTAGTATCCATGTCTGTCAGCGCGATGGTGATGAGTGGTCTGCTCATATTGGGCGGTACTATACCATTACAGGTAAATAGCGTCAAGGTCAGAATTTCACATACTACGGCGGACGATGTAATTTCCCAGTTCTTCGAGAGCCTGGCGCTGTTCCCCATCGGGTTGATTCTGCAAACCGATCAAGGCGCAATCCACGTAACGGCGGGCCTCGTCGAGCGATCTTTCGATCACACCGCTGTGACGGATTGAAACCACAAGGCGATCCATACGTTCATCCGAAAACAGATTGCCCTCTTGCAGCCAGGTGACATCCGGGTCGGTTGGATTTGCCTCGATATAGTACAAAGCCGGCAGCGTGATCAATCCCTGGCGTAAATCGCTACCAACCGGTTTGCCCACGGTCGCCTGCTCGCCGGTAAAGTCTAAAACATCATCTACGATCTGGAAAGCCATCCCGATGTCATAACCAAACTGGCGCACTTGCTCGACGACTGTTTCGTTTACCGGGCTTAGCATCGCAGCCGCGGCTGTAGCCAGCTCGAACATCGAAGCTGTTTTGGCGTAGATGCGCTGGAGGTAATCCTGCATGCTGACCAACCCCCGGCTAGTAAACATCTGGGTAAGCTCACCGCTGACAATCGTCGCCAGGGTCTCAGCGAACAGGCGCATTACCGAGAGAGAGTCCGTTTCCGCTGCCAGCTTGGCTGCACGAGCAAAAATAAAATCTCCAGTTAGAACAGTTGCTGCCGGCGACCATTGGGAATTCAAAGTCGCGATGCCTCGCCGAAGCAGCGCACCGTCGATCAGATCATCGTGCACAAGGGTAGCTGTATGCAGCAGCTCAATTGCTGCTCCTAAGGTGACCAATCGATCCGCATCGCCACCTAACATTCCTCCGGTAAGGAGAGCCACGGCTGGGCGAATTCGCTTACCTCCAGAAGACAGCAGGTGTTCTAGAGCAGATCCAAGATCAGGATGGTGGCGTTCAGCCTGCGAACGCATGACTTGCTCCACCTGCTGTAATCGGTCCTGGATCGAATGGAAGAAATTAACCTGGATCAATGAAGTTCTCACCATGAAAATAAGGTTTTCGCATTGGCCTCGGTGATATCAGCCGTTGCATTATAAGGGATAGAATGGATTTCGGCGAGCTTTTCCACGACGTAGTAAACATATGCTGGCTCGTTGCGCCGCCCGCGGTAGGGTTCCGGTGTCAGGAAGGGTGCATCGGTTTCGACCAGTATCGATTGGAGGGGAATACCAACCGCGGTCTGGCGCAGCTCGTTTGCCTTTTGGAAAGTGATCGGTCCGCTAAAACCGATCATGAAACCCAGACTTATCGCCTCTCGAGCTGCAGCCAGGCTGGCAGAATTGGAATGCAACACTCCAGGGTGTTTCACCAACTGCGAGCCATCGCGATCCAGATCCGCCGCCCACCTATTCAAGATCGGCAACAAATCAGCGGTCGCTTCCCTGTTATGGATAACCACCGGAAGCCCCAGTTCCCCTGCCAGCTGCAGCTGCTCCTCGAAGATACGCATCTGAAGATCCTGGGGGGCGTGCTGACGGTAGTAATCTAATCCGATCTCCCCAATGGCTACAACTTTTGGATGCTGCGCCAGGCGTCGGAGCTCCGCCAGGGAGGCAGCGTTCCAGGTAAGCGCATCATTCGGGTGTACGCCAATAGCTGCATATACCAGTGGATAATGGTCTGCCAGGCTGAGGGCAGCTTCGCTCGAGGGCAGGTCGATACCGGGATTGAGGATCCTGACCATTCCCGCTTCCTGGGCACGCTGCAGCACATCTTCCCGGTCCGAATCGAATAAGTTAAAGTCCAGATGGCAGTGAGTGTCGACCAGGGAGCACAAGCTATTTTATACCTGCTAAACGCAATCCATCGTCAAGAATTGCCTGGACGCGATCCTCGTAGGTGGTCTCCGTATATACTCTGATTATCGGTTCTGTGCCCGAAAATCGGATCAACAACCAGCCACCATCCTCTAAGGAAAATTTATATCCATCGGTTGTATCCAGACCGGTTACAGCCAGACCTCCGAAAGTCGATGGATTTTCCGTTAATATTTTATTCTCACGTGCCTTCCGATCACCGCTGAAGGCGGCATCGATACGATCATAATAGTGAGCGCCAACCTTGGAAAACAAGGTTTCGAGAAGCTCAGAGGGCTTCTTGTTGAGTTTGACCATCATATCCAGAAAATACAATCCTGCCAGGATGCCATCTCGCTCAGGGACATGCCCATGGAAGGCGTAGCCTCCCGATTCTTCGCCGCCAATCATGGCATCGGTTTCAAGCATCTTCGGCGCTATATATTTGAAGCCGACCCCCGTATCGATGACCGGGACATTGTATATCTTGCCAAGCTTATTGAGCATGGTCGTGGTCGAGAGAGATTTGACAATCGGACCACGCATACCCCTCACTTCCAAGAGGTAGTATGCCATCAAGGCATAGACTCGCAGCTGGTCAATGAACTGGCCCTTCTCATCACCAATCCCGACCCGGTCTGCATCGCCGTCGGTGATGATGAGCACGTCGGCTTTCCTCTCGAGAGTTGCCCTCAAGCCGGCATCCACATTGGGCGGTATCGGCTCCGGACGGCTCATCTCGGGATAGATTGGATTGCGGATATTGTGGATCTCGCTGACGCGCGTCTTTCCGCCTCCCAGCAGGCGTGGGAACCATCCAGATCCATTCCCCCACATTGGATCTATTAAAATATCCAGACCAGCTCCTTTTAACGGGTCCAAATTCACTAACCGTTTAATTTGTTCGATATAGTCTGGAGCAGCATCAAAAACAACGATCTGAGATTTGTCTACAGCTTCCGAGAATGCCATCCGTTTGATCGACTCAATGGACGCCGGGATGCGATTCTCGATTTCCACCAACCCGGCAGGGTCGATAGCGCCTCCGAATTCATTGCGTACTTTAAAACCATTATCTGTAGGGGGATTGTGGGAGGCAGTAATGTTAACTGCTCCCACTGCCCCTTTGCTGACGACTGAATAAGAGATTACTGGGGTAGGGGTAGCTTCTTCGGTGAGGTATACCCTCAAGCCGTTCCCTGCCAGCACTTCAGCTGCTGCAGTGCCGAAATGCTCAGATGAGAATCGTTTGTCAAAGCCAACGATCACCCATTCATCCTGGTGTCCCTGTGCGATGAGATAATCTGCAAATCCTTGGGTACAGCGGCGGACGTTATCAAAGGTATAATCCTCCGCAATCCGCCCTCGCCAGCCGTCTGTTCCAAACTTAATAAGCTGGGACATCAAGCCTCCATGTAAGTGAGAAGTATAACAAACGTATTATATCAGGGGATTTTGGATAGACGAACGGGGACTTAAGATATCTTAATTACCTAAGTTTCGCCCAAACAAATGGCGACATGCTCCTGGGCGAGTAAAGAAGCA
>CAZGIX010000109.1:0-14956 GCA_964525785.1 uncultured Anaerolineaceae bacterium | reverse complement strand
TGCCAGATTTCAACCCGACCTATTGTCGGGATAATTACTTTTGTCTAAAGTCGAGATATAAGAAAACAATTGAAAAGCCGCTCATAGAGCGGCTTCATGGTGCGCTGGGTGGGAGTTGAACCCACACGCCTTTCGGCACATGGCCCTCAACCATGCCTGTCTGCCAGTTCCAGCACCAGCGCGGGAGTAGTCGTATTATAATCTGCTATACATTGTTGTCAAGCAGGTACCCTCCCAGAGAGGAGCATAACTATGCGCATTGTGCTAGATGCTATGGGCAGCGATACGCATCCCGACCCTGAAGTTCAGGCTGCCATCGAGGCCAGCAAGTATATCAAAGACGAGATCATCCTGGTCGGGCACCAGGATGATCTGCATGCCCGCCTGAGGGTCTACACCCTGAACTATCCCACCATCCGGGTTGTTCATGCCCCTGAAGTGCTGGAAATGACCGATAAACCAGCTGAGAACGCTCGCCGGAAAAATCAAAATTCAATGGCTATCGGCATGGATCTGCTCAAATCTGGCGATGGCGATGTCTTCATAACGGCTGGCAATACCGGTGGAGCCATGGCCAATGCACTCTTCCGCTTGGGACGGATCCGGGGAGTGAAAAGGCCTGGGCTGACCGCGCTTTTCCCGGTGCGCGGTGGGCACTGCGTAGTGCTCGATATCGGCGCCAATGCAGACTGCAAACCAGAGTACCTGCTCCAATTCGCGATCATGGGTTCGATCTACGCCAAGAAAGTGCTGGGCAAGCCAAACCCCCGTGTGGCACTGCTCTCGAATGGCGAAGAAGCCGGTAAAGGCAATGAGCTGGTCAAGGAGACTTACCCGCTCATCCAGGCCAGTGGATTGAATTTCATCGGCAATGTCGAAGGCAAAGAGCTCTTTGGTGGAGAAGCGGATGTGGTTGTCACGGATGGATTCACTGGAAACATCTTGCTTAAATCCAGCGAGGCTGTGGCGAAACTGATCACCGATCTTCTGCGGGAAGCATTAACCAGCACCATGCGTACCAAAATTGGCGCCCTGCTGGCTAAGCCGGCATTCGCTAGTATCAAGCGCATGATGGATCCCGGAGAGGTGGGAGCGGCTCCTTTGTTGGGTATAAACGGGTTAGTGTTCATTGGTCATGGTCGCTCAGATGGGCGCGCCATCTACAATGCCATCCGAGTTGCCAGGCAGGCAGTCGAATCGGATCTGCTGGGCGAAATCCGCAGCGCGATCCAGGAGAAATTATCAGAAATGCCGGCTGTGGAGGTAGCATGAACTCGTCACCTGCCAGTCGACCGCGCGTGGTGATCACCGGTCTGGGGGCGGTCTCTCCTTTAGGCAGCCTGCTGAAAGATTTGTGGGAAGGTGTTATCCAGGGAAAGTCTGGCATCCGCCGCATCACACAATTCGATGCCAGCGAGTTGCCTTGCCAAATTGCTGGCGAGATCCCCGACTTCGATCCCGAACAGTATATAGATCGCAGAGAAGCACGCCGCCTTCCCCGCTGCTCGCAGATCGCCCTTGCATCTGCCATTCAAGCTGTATCTGATGCAGGTCTTCCAGCCACGATGCCGGATCCCGAGCGCGCCTCGGTGGTATATGGAACGGCAATCGGTGGGATTGAAAAAGTGGATGATGGGATTCAAGTCCTGCGGACGCAGGGGCTGGGGCGAGTAAATCCATTCACACTACCGACCGGCATACCCAATCTGTCCGCCTTCCTTATTGCGAAAGAATTTCAATGCCTTGGACCCAACATCACAATTGTCACTGCCTGCGCCACCGGCACCCAGACAATTGGTGAAGGAGCAGAGTTTATCCGGCGAGGAAGCGCAGACATCGTCCTGGCGGGTGGATCCGAAGCTCAAATCCGTGATTATGCTATTGGCGGTTTCTGCGCGATGAGGGCTTTACCGGTCAATTTTAATCACAATCCAGAAGCAGCCTCACGACCATTCGATGCAAAACGCGAAGGCTTTTTATTCTCAGAGGGTGCAGCGACATTGGTCCTAGAAAATCTTGAGCACGCCAGGGCGCGTGGAGCTCGCATCTATGCCGAGGTTGCAGGGCATTCATCATCCACAGATGGGTATCACATGGCTGCACCCGACCCAGATGCGCTCGGTCCATCCCGGGCTATGCGCTGGGCGTTACAAGATGCAGGTATCTCGCCGCAAGAGGTCGATTATATTAATGCTCATGGGACTTCGACGCCCTTGAACGATCCAACCGAGACGCGTGCTATCAAAACAATTTTTGCCGAACACGCATACAACCTTTGCATCAGCTCCACGAAATCGATGATTGGGCATGCAATGGGCGCTTCCGGGGCCCTGGAGGCGATTATCTGCACGCTGGCGATCGCTCACAGCATCATTCCACCCACGATCAACTACGAATTCCCAGACCCCGAATGTGATCTGGATTACGTACCCAACCAGCCGCGGCAGCAAACTGTCAATGTCACCCTGTCCAATTCATTTGGGCTTGGCGGGCAAAATGCCTGCTTGATCATCAAACGCTACCAGGAGATTAATTGACCGGATGAACATCGAAACCAATGAAAAACTAGTCAGCAGAAATGCCTTGATCGCTAAAGTGAGCATGATTGCCGGTCTCGTTGTGCTTGTAGGGGGTATGATCCTTTCATTTCAAAATGCCGAACAATTTGGATTATCTCTGGCAGCCCTGCTGCTTGGATTCGTCCTGTCACAAATTGGCATCTTCTATGGGAATCGTTGGGGCAGGAGACCACGCCCGGATGAATATCTCAACCAGGCATTAAAAGGTCTGGATGCCAAATACTCTCTCTACCATTACTTAACCCCCGTCTCCCACCTGCTCGTCGGACCGGCAGGGATCTGGATCTTGATGCCGCGCGCTCAAAGAGGCACAATCTCATTCTTCAGAGGCAGATGGCGCCAGTCTGGCGGTGGCATCGCAATGGCATATTTAAAGTTCTTCGCCCAGGAAGGTCTCGGCAGGCCAGATCTGGAGATCCTGAACGAGGTCGAAAATCTGCAGAAATATCTGAAAAAACTGCTGGAAGATGAAAACCTACCATCAATTCAGGCTGCATTGGTCTTCACCAGCAATAAAGCTGATATTCAAATCAGCGAGGACGAAAACCCACCCGCAGCCACTTTGACCTTAGGAAAGCTCAAAGAACATATTCGCAAATGTGCTAAGAGTAAACCCATCTCGATGGAGAAAGTCCAGCAGATTCAAAGCCTGATCACGCAGGCGTAATCAGAACACATAAAACAACGAGCTGGGTCAAACCAGCTCGTTGTTCTTTTACGACTGATGATCTGAGCTTAGCCTTGCTTCTCCATCCACTTGTCGATATCGACGGGCAGGCCTTTTGCCCCCTCCAAATTGGTATACATCAGGTTCGCCTCAGTGATATCCGCATGCCAGAAATTAGCCCGGATTAAAACTGCCCCTCGCAAGTTTGCCCCACGCAGGTCAGCCTCGCCCAGATCTGCATCGGTCAGATCGGCCGCGCGCAGATCTGCGCCTGCCAGGTTCGCCCCGCGCAGATTGCAACCGATCAGGGTGGCCTCACTCAGGTCCGAGTAACTCAGATTTGCATCGCTGAGGTTGCTTTTTGTCAGATCTGCTTGCATCAGATAGGCCTGGCTCAAGTTCGCCTTGCTCAAATTCGCCTCCACCAGGGATAGGTAGCTCAGGTTTATCTGGCTTAGATCGACACCCCGCAGCAAAACACCCTTCCCCAAGGCACTGTTGCCAGAGATTAATTTAATAACATCAGACCGGCTCAGATCAGCCATTACTGCACGCTCTTCTCTGCCTGGGGAATCTCCCCCCAAACTATCCGACAAGTTGTGTTTCTATGCAGCGCCTATACATTGGCGAGGAGCATCTCGCGCACGCTTTCTAACTGCCCCGCACTGCCCAGCTTCTCATTCTTGTCAGCAATGAATTTCGCGTACTCTGCCATGAACACTTTCCCCGGGGGGCGCATATCGAAATTTTCAGGATGCTCGAGGAAATACTCCCGGTGGACGCGCGTCCACACCAGGCGTCCATCGGTATCGATATTGACTTTGGTCACGCCTAATACTGCCGCGCGCTTGAATTGAGATGCATCCACGCCTTTGGCGCCTTTCAGTGCACCGCCTGCCTTATTGATGCGCTCGACTTCTTCAGCCGGCACCGAGCTGCTGCCGTGCATCACAAGAGGAAATCCGGGGAGTTTCTTTTGTATCTGTTCCAGCACATCCAGCCGCAGCGCCTGCGAGCCGCTGAATTTATAGGCCCCATGGCTGGTACCAATTGCCACGGCCAGGGAATCACAGCCGCTGCGCTCAACGAACTCGCGCGCCTGGTCCGGGTTGGTCAGCTTTGCATCCGCTTCACTGACAGATACATGCTCTTCAACGCCTCCTAATTGCCCCAGCTCAGCCTCAACCACCACCCCCCGGGCGTGGGCGTAATCGACAACCCTGCGGGTAGTTGTAATATTTCCCTCAAAATCCTCGCTGCTGGCATCGATCATCACTGAGCTATAAAAGCCACTGTCGATACAATCGTAGCAGGATTTCTCATCGCCATGATCCAGGTGGACAGCAAAAACAGCGTCTGGGAAGATCTCATCGGCGCTGCGGATTAAGCCTTCCAGCATCTTTTTATGAGTATAAGAGCGCGCTCCCTTGCTGATTTGAATGATAAATGGAGCCTGGCTATCCAGATTGCCCCGGAACAAACCCATGGTTTGTTCCAGATTATTGATATTGTAAGCCCCGATAGCATATTTGCCATATGCCGCTTCGAACAGCTTTTTTGTCGTAACAATCATATTGATCTCCTTGATTTGGGTGGCTTCACCCCGGAATATAGATATTTCAACAAATTATAACCGATACCACTATCACTATCTTCAATTTGCACATCCCACGACAGGATTTTTCCACTCGATGGAGAAGGATTTGGGATAATTTATGGCGGCGTGAGCTTCCCTAACCGCAGCCGAGTAAGGGTATATTTTCCAGCGAAAACAGCCGGTGCCACCCTACGAGCGAACCACAATATTCGCTGGAAACCGCTCGTAAGATGCCTTCCAGAAGATGCGATCACGTCCCTTCTCATACTGCCTGCTTAACATTATTGCATATGGGTTAATACATAACTAAGGTCTGGTTAAGATCGCAAAAATCGCTTGATTTACATAAAATATTGTGTAGAATGGAGATATACAATTTGCTTTACGTTTTGGGAGGAATATATGTCAAAGAAAACGATCTCACTAATGCTTGCAATCATTATTCTGGCGACAACTTTCGGAACAGCCCTGGCGCGGCCTGCCGGAGAAGTCGCCCCCGGGACATGCCCGCACTCGCTCACTGTGCGGGTGGGCAAGGGAGGATTTCATTCCACAAATGCGGATTTCCCGTGCCAGACGGAAGCCTATCAGGTACGCGCACAAGCTGCTCCGGTACCAAAAACGCTGAAGTTTATTAGACCGGTGTTACGGTTGGAGCAGAAAACAGTCCAGCCGCGCGGTGTGGTCTTCAGCGGCAAGGCCACCGTATTCTTCGACCTGAACAAGAATCAGGAAAAAGCCTGGAATCAAGGCGTCCTGGCGATATATTATTACAATTTATCCACGCGTAGCTGGCAGAAACTGTCCAGCTCTCGGGTGGAGGTGAAAGGCAAGATCTTCCGTATTTCAAGCAGCATCTGGGATTACGGTTATTACGGGCTGGCAAAGGTTAAGTAGACATCGCACCCGCTATCAACCCACGTCCCTTTGAGACCCTCGCTCCCCTCGAGGGTCTCATTTTGTGTTATCCTCACTACACAAGATGAGGTTTGGGGAGCAAACAAGTCTTCTCCTAAGGTTCGTATACCAGGGACCCAGCCTATTCATATATCTGGGCTTGACTTCAGCCTCCCGCGAAAGTATCATGAAGATATGCCAATCGATCCTGAAGACCTGCGTTCCGCAATGCGACATTGGACCACCGGCGTCACGGTGGTTTCATCAGTGCTGGGCGACCGGCAGCATGGTATGACGGCCAGTTCTTTCACATCGGTATCCCTTGACCCGCCTCTGGTGCTGGTCTCACTGGAACGCATCACCAACACCCACCTGCTGGTGCAAGAAGCGGGTACTTTTGCTGTCACCATCCTGGAGAGCAACCAACAGGCGATCTCAGATCGATTTGCCGGTCGGGAGAGTGAGAATTCGGATCGTTTTGCCGGTCTGGACACATATACTATGGTCACCGGTGCACCACTGCTCTCCGGTGGACTGGCTGCCTTTGACTGCCGGGTAGTTTCACATTACGAGGCCGGCACACACACAGTTTTCATCGGTGAAGTGGAAGCGGTTCGCTACAGCTCGGACGGCTCTCCGCTGCTGTATTACGATCGGGACTATCGTACTTTGAGGGAGTGATCCGATTATGCCTTCAGAATTGACGCTTGAAGAGAAAAGGATGCTCCTGGAGCTGGCACGCCAGGCATTGGAGCAGGGCATCAGCGGCTTCCCGCTGCCTCCACTGGACATAGAAAAGCTACCCGAAAATCTGCGCGCTCCGGGAGCCACCTTCGTCACACTAACCCATCATGGCGAGCTGCGCGGCTGCGTCGGCGCACTGGAAGCTTACCAACCCCTGGCTGAGGATGTTCGGGAGCACGCGCTGGCAGCTGCCCTCGATGATTATCGCTTTCCTCCCGTCACGCAAGGTGAAGTTGCTGGACTTGAGATTGAGATCTCTCGCCTGACACAGCCCCAGCCTCTGAAGTACGAAGGCAGTCAAGATCTGCTGCAGAGCTTACGCCCCGATATCGACGGCGTGATCTTGCGCGATGGGCCGCGCAGGGCAACTTTCTTACCCCAGGTCTGGCAAAAGCTGCCCGACCCGGTTCAGTTCCTCAGCCATCTCTGTATGAAAATGGGGGCAGACGCCAACCTATGGCGCTATAAGAAATTAAGCGTTTATACGTATCAGGTGGAAGAATTTCGTGAGTAAAAAGTAAGGTGCTTCCTGGGAAGGTCAATCCCTAAATCTGTGTAAAGTTCTTTACATCCAACACGAACAGTGTACCGCGCTTTTGGCCCGCTTCTTCTGCCGGGCTGGCACTATCTTTTATTACCTGAATTGCTTCATCCACTTTCTCATCCGAGACACCGATCATTAAAGTACTGGAGCCCCGGCGTAGGAACCCCCCTGTCGATGCGATGCGGGTTACCCGGAAGCCACCCGTGATCAGCGCCTGTGAAACCGGTTCGTTATCCTGGTCGCGTATGATGGCAATGATCATTTTCATAGTTAGAACTCCTCATACCGGTCGATATCCAGGGTGAACATGGTTGCCCCGCCCACCGTTATCGGAGTGGATAGCGGGATTGGCATAGGTGCGCCTTCTAAGGGAGTGGATACATATTCGACCCGCTGGTGGCAGGTCTTGTGGATCGCCTCGTAGAGCGCAGCTTGCATGCCTTCAGGCAGCCCGATCAGCAGAGTAACGTTGCGCCGGCCTAAAAACGCTCCCGTGCCAGGCAAATGCGTGACCGGGAGTCCAAGCTTCTCGATCGCCCGCGTCGCCAGGCGCAGATCCTGTATCTGCACAACAACACCAACCATGTAGCGTACATCGAATCGCGCTCTGGATTTCAACGCGCTGTTTGTAGGACTCAAGCTGCCGGACTTAGGCCTCTCAGGCGGCTCGTCCATCGATGAGTGAAGTTCAGCCGGGGATCGATTCATGCGGTCAACTCCGCTTCTGACAGATATCCAGGTAGTAATCCTCGATAATGGCTAAGATCAGAATCCTACTCCAGTGCAACAATTTGCGGCGCCGGATCGGTCACTTCCACAGTTTGCCCGCCGGGAAAAATGACTACGGTTTTATCCTTCTGGCGTAATACGGTCAGGCCTCGATATTTTACCGTAACCGGCCATTGAAATGGATTATAACCTACCAGGTGCAGGCGTGAAGGCGAGAGGATGCGCACTCCCAGCGCTTTTAAGAATAAACTCAATGGCGCCAGGCCTGCCAGCGCGTTGGTCTCCCCAAGGGTTTGTCCAGTCACGGCATTGAAGGAGCGGCGCAACACTCCGTTATGCTTTACCCCGGCGACAATACCCGCCATCAGCCGTTCAACCAGCATGGCGGCAGCCTCCCGGTAGCCGTAGTGGGCCAGACCTTCCCCGATCAACGAATTGATGGGCAGATTCACAGCCTGACATACTTCTTCAGGCAATGAAGGCTCACTCTCCTCGACATCACCATCCGATGCCTCCCCCGCCTGGACAGTAAGCGGGCAGACAGGCAGTCCGTATTCGAGCCAGTACTTACCCGGATTGGTAATGGTCTTCTCCACCAGGTCCACGACCCGTTTGGGAGCCGGGATGCCCCCCCACAGCGGCAGGAGCAGGGTCAAGTCCTGGCAGTCGTAATCCGCAACCGAGATAGTGACTTCATCTTGTGGGAGCAAGCCTTGCAGCTCCACCCGTTCGATGGCGGTGTAGCTGCGTTCGCCGGTTATGAGGCCCTGATCCAACGCCCAGCGCACCTGATCTGCCTCGATGCGCTCAACGCGGTGCTGACCGCTGGTGCTCTCACCATGAATAAAGATACGCGGCCGCGGGCGTGTCTCGCCGTGCGTTTGGATGCGCACCATCAGGCGCGCTTGCTGATCGAAGTGGCGGCTCAGGTGCAACGTGCCCGGGCCGCGCAGGATGCCTAATACCCCACCCGCGGGCGAGGTATGACTGTCCCGATCCCGGTAGCGGTAGCACGAGGCAGCTTCGTCCCAGCAGGCTTCCACCTGGATGTGCAGCCCGATAATCAACGCCTGGAGCTCGGTCAGGACCGAATCCTGCCGCAGCAGGCGCGCCATCTCTATCAGCGCCAGGCACTCGCTATAAAGCATCGCTCCCAAAGCCGGGCTTTCGGCAGTGCGGATATCGACACTGGCGGCCTCGGGCTGCCATTGTGAAAAAAACGGGTGCTCCTCCAGGCCCGTCTGAACCGGATGGTCCCACTCCGGGATGTCGTCCTGGTCGCGGTCGTGCTCTGGGGTAAACCAGGCACGCACAAAGCTCAACAGGGGCGTAAAAACCTTCTCCAGGAAGGCTCGATCCTGGGTGACCTCGAAGATCTGCCAGGCAAGATGAGCCAGCAGCGGGGTCGCCATCAACCGGCTGCGCTGACCGGCAAGACCTGGCTTCCAATCGATGGCGCCATCCGGTGATTGAACACTCAAGAAATTGAGCAGGATATCCGCCGCCAGCTCGGTCGAGCCCGGCAGCAGCATACCCGTCAGATAGAGCGCCTCCAGCGGGCTCTGACCACTCCACAACGGGCTGTACTCGCCACCATCGCCGCGCGGTGAGTATCCCTGGTCGGGTTGGCGGGTGTGCACGAACGAGCGCCTCGGAAGATGATCTGTCGGACCGGTAAAGAAGGAGTGCGCCAGGGTCTGTGACAGCGCAAAGGCCAAGTCCCAATCGGGATTTCCGGTATAGATCTCCAGGGAGCTGGCATCCAGCAAATCCAGCCGGGCAATGTAGGCATCCCATGGCAGAGCGGAGATGCCGCGCGCCATCTCGAAGGATGCCTGGTGCGAATCCAGGGCGGCATGGCACCAGGTGAGGGAATGGATCGCCCCCGGTTCCATCTCCAGATCCAGGACTAACGAATTGTATGGACCTTTACCGTGCTGCGCCCCACCGGTCATAAACACGACCGGGAACAGATCGCCAGTCTGGCCGCAGAGCACATTGCTGGCCTGGATCTGCTCGGCAGCCATCCGCTGCCCATTGGTGGGGGTCAAGGAGGCCACCCATTCAAAACGTACCTGCCGGAGCCGGTCAGACTGGTTCGTAAATTGCACCCTGCCGGCTATGGCCTGCGACTGTGGAACCCAGAACTCGGCTGCAACGTCTATATCAGGAAAAGGCGCCATCTCCAGGCGTACGAAGCTCGGGTGGAAGCTGCGCAGCAGCGGGGCGCGGGCGAACTGGGCCGGATCGCTCAACAGCCGGTCCCCTTCGCCAAAGCGCGGGAACATCCTCTGCGCCCGGGCGCGTAAACCGTAGGTGGTGCGCAGGGCGATGGCGGGCGGCTCACCCTCACCAAAATTGAGCTCCCAGATCTGATCATTGGTATAGCTGACCGGACCGAGGCGGGCATCGGCTGTCAGGTAAAGGACAAAGTTTGGATCTGGAGAGATATTCCACCAGCGCATGCCTTCATTGTAGTAGAAGGCGGTAACCTTCGCAAGGCTTTGAGGAGGGAATATGCCCGGTTATTTCAAAGTGTCATACAGCGATGGCTTCTTTCTTGTGAAGACCCAGTTAAAACTATGCTAGAATGTGGCTTACCATTTTTAATCCTTATGCCACAGGAGCTGCTATGTCACCCTTGCCTGCCACACCCAGGGGTATGTATTTCGAGGAGTTCGAAGCTGGACAGAAGATCGTCTCTACAGGGCGCACCGTGACGGAAGCCGATATCGTCGCCTTTGCCGGCCTATCCGGCGACTTCACCCAGATCCACACCGACGCCGAGTACAGTAAGAAATCTCCCGCAGGACAGCGTGTAGCACACGGACTGCTGGGTATGTCGATCGCCTCCGGGCTGGCGGCACAAACCGGTGTCATGGAAGGCACAGTGCTCTACTTCCGGGAGATCACCGAGTGGAAGTTCATCAAGCCGATATATATCGGCGACACCATCCACATCGAGCTCGTGGTGCAGGAGACAAAAGCCATTCGACGCATTGGCGGCGGAACGGTTACTATCGCATTGAACGTCATCAACCAGGGAGGCGAAAGCACCATGAAAGGTACGTGGGTGGTGCTGATGGCCAGCAAACCGGAGTGAGGGTGCACCGCAGAGATCGCAGAATGCGCAGAGATTTATCTGGAGAAAGCAAGAGAAGAGATTGAACCACTGAGCGCACAGAGAACACAGAGGTTCATCTGGATAAACTAGCAGAAGAGAGTGCACCATAGAGAACGCAGAATGCGCAGAGATTTATCCGGAGAAATCAAGAGAAGAGATTGGACCACGGAGCGCACAGAGATCACGGAGTGCGATGTGGATATACTGAGAGAAGATATTTCACCACAGAGATTGCAATGTGCCACAGGTACCTGTGGTCAGGTAACCAATGACTGATAATAATGAAACACCCCCCGAGGACCGCGCTGGAAAAAGATTGAGGCGCATCCTTTCCGAAGTCGAAGCTGAGAACCAGCGCGTGAACGGCGAGATCGACGGCAGCACTCTACCCGTCGAGGACGAAATCGCTGCTGGACGAGACGATACCTTAATCCTGTCCGAAGACGAACCCGGCCACCAGCCCGGCGATACCGTGGCAAACCTGGAGCTGCCAAAAGCCCAAGGGGTGGTCTACGAGGGGCAAGGCGAAGAAGGTAAAGCCGACCAGGAAAGCGAGGGGATTGGGGAAGAAGATACCCAGCCGGTTAAACTACCCTCCGGTGAACCAGGCAAGGCGATTGTCTCGCGCCCCGCACATACGGCAGAGGCCAGCCCCTTACCTCGGCGCGTCGACCAGGTGGACGTGGATGCCACGCGCGTGGCGCCTTCGGCCTACAATTCAGCCCCCCGGTCAACTACGCGCAGGGCTGCAGGTCCTGCGCCCACTCGCCCAGTCTCGCCGCCCCCACCGCCGGGAAGACCGCCTGCGGGTAGACCACCCGCACTGCCCTACCCACCCACCCCGGCGGCTAAAGCCAGTCCGGACTGGCGCACCAGCCTGGGATGTTTGCTGAGGATTGGTGTGATCGCGGCATTCGTCCTGGCCCTGGTGACACTGTGTGGGGCATCCTTCTTATTCCTGCAATATTTCCGCATCCGCAACACGCTGCCAGATATCACCCAGCTGCGCCAGAAGGCCTCGCAGTTCGAGACGACGCGCATCCTGGACCGCAACGGCAACCTGCTCTACGAAATCCTCGATCCCAATGCCGGGCGCAGGACCTACGTGTCCCTGGACCAGATCTCGCCGTACCTGGTGGCGGCCACGATTGCCACTGAGGACAAGGAGTTCTACAACCATCCGGGCTTCGACATGTGGGCGATCTTCCGCGCCTTCTACCAGAACTACCAGGGCGGCACGATCGTCTCCGGGGCATCCACAATTACCCAGCAGCTGGCACGCAATTTGCTCTTCACACAGGCTGAGCGCAGCGAGCGCACGTACGACCGCAAGATACGCGAGGCGGTGCTGGCGGCCGAGCTGACGCGCGTCTACTCCAAGGACGAGATCCTGGAGCTGTACCTGAACGAGAACTACTACGGAAACCTGGCTTACGGTGTAGAGGCCGCGGCGGAGACCTACTTCGGGGTCAAAGCGGATCAGCTCACCCTGGGACAGGCAGCTTTCCTGGCAGGGCTGCAGCAAGCGCCGTCGATTTACGACGTGTACACCAACCCCGAGGCGACTTTCCAACGCCAGGAGGACGTGCTGGTGCTGATGTACGAGCTCAGCCAGGAGCAGAACTGCATCACGGTGAGCAACAGCCCTCAGCCAGTGTGCATGGACCCGGTCTCGGCAGCATCAGCAGCCAACGAGCTGAAGAACTACACATTCAAGACGCCGGAAGTGCGCATGCGCTACCCACACTGGGTCAACTACATCCGCACCTTGCTCGAAGCGCAGTACGACGCCCAGACCATCTACCGCTCGGGCTTCACCGTCTACACCACCCTGGACCCAGTGCTGCAGGACGCGGCCCAGAACATTGTCAAGAAACAAGTAGACACGCTGAGTGATTTCAATGCCAGCAACGGGGCGCTGGTAGCGATCCGACCGGCAACGGGCGAGATATTGGCGATGGTCGGCTCGGCGGACTTCTACGCCGAGGCCATTTCGGGGCAGGTCAACATGGCGGTCAGCCCGCGCCAACCCGGCTCATCGATCAAGCCGGTGACGTACCTGGCAGCCTTCGAGAAGGGCTGGACGCCAGCCACGCTGATCTGGGACGTGCCGAGCGAGTTCACTCCATCGGGCAAGGAGAACGACCCTGGGCCGGTGTACAAGCCGGTAAACTACGGCGGGGGCATCCACGGACCGGTGACGCTGCGCACGGCGCTGGCGAACTCTTACAATATCCCGGCGGTGAAGACGCTGCAGTACGTAGGCATCTACGACGATCCGAACAGCCCGGCGCAGGACGGCTTTATCGCCATGGCAACCCGGCTGGGCATCAGCACGCTCACCAGACCAGATTACGGGCTATCGCTGACCCTGGGCGGCGGCGAGGTGACCCTGAAGGAGCTGACCGGCGTCTACGCCACCATTGCCAACAACGGCCTGCGCGTGCCGCCGGTGGCGATCACACGCATCCTGGATTACAGCGGCACCGAGGTGTACCGCTACCAGGCGCCGCCCCAGGAGCAGGTGATCCGCCCCGAGCACGCGTTCCTGATCTCATCCATCCTGTCGGATAATGAGGCACGCACGCCGGCTTTCGGGGCTAACTCGGTGCTCAACCTGCCCTTCAGTACGGCGGTCAAGACCGGCACGACCAACGACTTCCGCGACAACTGGACGCTTGGCTATACCCCGGATGTTGCCGTGGGGGTGTGGGTGGGCAACGCCGACTATACCCCGATGCAGAACACAACCGGCCTGACGGGCGCGGCCCCGATCTGGGCGGAGTTCATGCAAACCGCTATCCAGCAGCTAACGGGGGGCAACCCGACGCCCTTCAGCCGCCCGGGCGGGATCGTGGAGATGACGGTTTGCAAAGCCTCGGGGGCGCTGCCATCCGAATGGTGCCCGAACACGCGCAGCGAGATCTTCGCCGCCGACCAGCCGCCCTTGCCGAAGGAAGAGGACTTGTGGCAGGAAGTAGAGGTGGACACCTGGACCGGACAAAAGACTTCAGCCGCCTGCTCGGAGTTTACCGAGGAGCGCTTCGTGCTGAACGTGAAGGATGCATGGGCTAAGAAGTGGATCCGACAGGATGGGGCCGGGCAGGCCTGGGCAGAAGAGATGGGCTTCGAAGACCCGATCCCCTTCACCCCGCCCCAGGAGTGCAAGCCTGAAGATCCGCACCCGATCCTGGCCTTCTCTGCCCCCAGGGACGAGGAACGCATCCGCAGCAACCCGCTGGAGATATTCGGGCGGGCGGATGCCAGCGGGCTTTTCCGGCGGGTGACGCTGGAGTACGGGCTGGGGGATGACCCCGACGAGTGGGAGCGCCTGGAGCGCTGGAACGAGCCGATCGCGCAGATCGAGCGGTTGTATGTATGGGATATGGACGACATTCCGATCGGGCCGGTCACCCTGCGCCTGTACATGGAGAGCACAGAGGACACTTTCGCCAAGCTGGTAGTCCGCCTGGATAACCAGATCCCAACCCCAACGCCGACTGCCACAGCAACGGCAACCGAGACGCCGACGCCGACCGTCACACCGACGCCGACCAGCACTCCGACGGTGACACCGACCCCCACCTACACGCCCACCCCGACGGAGACGCCACGCCTGCCCAAGGCGACCGACACGTATACGCCGCCGCCCCCTCCGAGCGATACACCAGCACCCAGCCCGACGAATTCCGAAATGCCGACCCCATCGCCGTAAAGGGATATAGCGCGGAGATCCAAAGGAATTAGGTAATAAGGGGATTGGGTGATAAGGGGATCGGGTGCCGAAGTTCGGCAAAGGGGGTTGAGACGAGAATCGAGAGTAGAGAACAGTCAGGCTTGAATTTTTTTCTCGATTGCTGAACCACGAAGGCACATAAAGGAACACGAAGTTCTTGTAGGGGCGAGCCGTTGAGGTCGATTTAGGGCGGCTGTTCTGCAAGGGGAGGCTCGCCCAATGACCTGCCCGCCGGGACGGATGATTTGTTCAAAAAAAACAAATCAGGAACGAATGGGGGGAGAAAATTAGTACCTTAAAAGTTAAATCCTTGCACAAAAAGCAAGCAAATTAGGCAAG
>CAZGIX010000108.1:0-15139 GCA_964525785.1 uncultured Anaerolineaceae bacterium | reverse complement strand
ATATTATAGAACAAATGTTTCAGTTGTCAAGCGATTGCTCGAAAATCACACAGCCCGCGGCGGGCACGGACAGCCGGACGACATGCCGTTCGCCAGCGGGCAAGACCTCGAGCTGCTGCCCGATCTGGAGCAGGTCGGAGGAATACAGGCAGGTCAAGAGCGCGCCGAGGGGGAACAGGCGCGGCTCCAGGCTGACCCAGGCAGTGAGCGGCTGGTCGACATCGGTGCTGATGGCTACCAGCATCTCCTGGTCATCGAACAGGCGCGTCCAGGGAACGATCGAGCGCATACGCCCACCGATCACGGCTGGCAGGCCAAAGCTCAGCCCGTCGCCGGAGATCTCGCACTGGTACTGCCTGCCGCGCCGCAGGGCGATCTTCTCCCGGCGTAAGGCCAGGATCTTGGACAGCTCCTGGTAGACCGGGTGCCCCTCATCGAAGAAGTGCCGCCCACGGGTGCGGAAGGCGCCGAACTCGCCGCCGAACATGGACTCACGGATGTAGCGGTCGTTGTCGCCCTGACCGTCGAAACCCTGCTCGCTGCCGTAGTAGATGCACGGGATGCCCAGGGTAGTGACATTGAGCGCCAGCACATTCAGCAGCAGCTTGCGCCAGGCCGAGTCCCCGGCGCAGAAGCGAGCCTTGCTGCCGCCTTTGCGCACCTGGTCGTGGTCGTCGAACAGGGTAACGACCTTATTGCGGAACCAGATATGCGATTCCTTCTGCACCAGCACCGAGTTGCGGAACAGGTCGAAATAATCGCTCGGGCTCCGGTAGCCCTTGACCAGGTACTCTAACCGGTCGGGGATGTCGTCGATGCCCAGGGCGGAGTCCAGGCCAGTGGTCTCCAGCGTATTGAAGGCCCGGAGGCGCCCGCCGGTGATCTCGCCGATCAGGTAGAAGTTCTCCTTGCCGATGCGCTGTGCAAACTCGTGGATCACGGAGGTGAAGAAGCGTGTGGCGCCGGGGTCCATATGCTTGACGGTATCGACGCGGAATCCATCCACATCGGCATACGCGATCCAGTACTTATACACCTCGCACAGGGCATGCAAGGCTGGAGACGGGCGGTACTCATCCACCGTGCCGCGACCCAGGCCGACGTCCTTGAGATCGTAGAAATCGCCTTCCAGGAACTCTGGATCATAGTCCCAGTTGCTGATGCGGCCGCGGGCGGTGAATGTGGATGGCTCCTGGAGCTCGGCGGGCCAGATGGCGCCATGCGGCCAGCCGCGCGGGTGCTTGCTCAAGTCCAGGGGCGCATACGGCAAGTCGGGTACGCCGGCGGCATCCCGGAAGCCCACCACCGTGTAGGGCCCCCCATCCCAGCGTGGGTCCAGGTACGGCTGCCCGGTGGCTGGATCCTGGGTCCAGTGGCGGTCGGGGACATAGGCGAAGACGTCTCCGCTGTGGTTGAGGATGATGTCCAGGATGACATAGATGCCGTGGCGGTGGGCTGTGCGCACCATGCTGCGCAGGTCGCGGCGCGTGCCGAAGTGCGGGTCGACCTCCAGGAAATTCTGGATGCCGTAGCCGTGGTAGGAGTCGCGGAAGGGGGTCTGCTTAAAGACTGGGCTGACCCACAGGGCGGTGATGCCCAGGCGCTGCAGGTAGCCGATCTTGCTCTCCAGTCCCTTGAGCGTGCCGCCCACCCAGCGCGCCCCGGCCTCGCGCCAGCGCGCCGCGCTGGCTTCGTCCGCCACGGCGTTGCCTTCGTCAGCGGGCTGGTAAAGGGGTGTGGTCCCGCTACTGACCGGCCGGCCATCGTTACCGCGGTAGCCTTGCTCATTGCCATCCGAGAAGCGGTCGAGCAACAAGAAATACAGCACCTGGTCCTCCCAGGCGGCCGGGGAGGGGGTATAGGAGCGGCGGGTAAGCGCCGGGAGATTGAGCTCACGCAGACTTTTAAATGCCATCGCAGGGCCCTTTCTATACAGGAAAACGGTCTCATCAGACCGGCTAGAGAGAATACCGGTAGATAATAAGAAGATATATTATGTCTTAATTACGGGTTTCGCGCCAGACGGAAGTAAACAAACGGGGATTTTCATTGACGGCAATGCCGTCAATGAAAATCCCCGGGTTAGTATTCCCCCTCAATCGTCGCACATCAGAAACCGCGCAGCGAGTCTGGGGTGATGAGCACCACAGCGGAGTATTCTCCCAGCATGGACTCGGGGGTCATCTCCAGGCTCTGGATTCCGGCTGCGTATTTATCCAGATAAGCCTGCACCCGCGCCGGGTCAGGCAGTGATTGGGAGATGCGCGCTACGCCGGTCAGCACGCCCACGTGATCGCCGCCGGCGTCGGTGTTGAAATTCAAAGCCACGCGCGGGCTGCGGTATATATGGCGTATCTTGGCTGCCCCGGGTTGGCTGAAGACCAGCACGGTCTCGCCATCCCAGTGGAACCACACCGGCCTGGGCTGGGGCGTGCCGTGGGCATCGACGGTGGTGAGCCAGATGATCTGCTCCTGGCGCAGGCGCTGCTCCAGGACCTGCCCGAAGGGAGAATTAAAGTCGAGCATGGGATGTACTCCTACGTACCGGCCCACTTGAAGCGGGCGGTGAAGTGCCTGAGGACCGGCGCCTCATAGGTAAAGAGCACGCCGCGGATCTCATCCTTGTGCTCGGCGGCGTAGGAAACCGCCTCTGCCACGTAGTCCATGTGCGACAGGGTGTACATGCGGCGCGGGATTGCCAGGCGCATGAGCTCATTCGGGGCCGGGGTGACGCTGCCATCGGCCTTCTGGGTGGCAAACAGCAGGCTGCCGATCTCCATGGCGCGCACGCCTGATATCTCGTAGAGATAGACGCTCAGTGCCGTCGCCGGGAACTGGTGCCAGGGGATATGCGGCAGGAGGGCGCCGGCATCCACAAAGACGGCATGCCCACCCACGGGCCGGACGATTGGAACGCCAGCATCCAGGAGCCTGGTGCCCAAATACTCAGTGTGCTTCAGACGGTAGCGCAGGTAGTTCTCGTCGAGCCCTTCCTGCAGACCGACCGTCAGGGCCTCCATGTCGTAGCCAGCCAGACCGCCGTAGGTGGGAAAACCCTCGATGGGGATCATGCGATTACGGCAACGCTCGGCCCAGACGGGGTCGTTCATGGCCAGGAAACCGCCGATGTTGCTGATGGCGTCTTTCTTGGCGCTCATCGTGCAGCCATCGGCATAGGAGAATATCTCTTGAGCGATCTGCAGGGGCGTCTTGTCGGCATAGCCGGGCTCACGCAGCTTGATGAACATGGCATTCTCGGCATAGCGGCAGGCATCCAGGAAAAACGGTATGCTGCTGCTGCGGCATATCTCGCTCACCTGGCGGATATTGGCCATCGATACCGGCTGACCGCCGACGGCATTGTTGGTGATGGTCAGCATGACGACCGGGATGCGCTCTCGCCCCACATCTTTGATCAAGGCCGCCAGCTTTTCCACATCCATGTTGCCCTTGAAGGGATGCTCGAGCATGGGATGTGCGCCTTCGGGGATCAAGAGGTTGACCGCATCCATTCCTTGCAGGATGATATTGGCCTCGGTGGTGTCGAAATGGGTATTGCTGGGAACGATGGCTCCGGGCTGACCGATGGTGCTGAACAGAATGTGCTCCGCCGAGCGGCCCTGGTGGGTGGGCAGCACATAGCGTAAGCCGGTGATGGCCTTCACCTGGGCCTCGAACTTGTAAAAAGAGCGCGATCCGGAGTAGGATTCGTCGCCCAGCAGCATAGCGCCCCACTGGGCGGCGCTCATGGCGCCGGTGCCCGAATCGGTCAGCAGGTCGATCAAGATCTCATCGGCCCGAATCTGAAAGGGGTTCAAGCCGGCGCGCTCTAAAGCCGCACGGCGCTGCTCAAGCGTGGTGATGCCCAACGGCTCGACGCTTTTGATGCGGAATGGCTCAATAGCCGTTTTCGGTTGGAATATCATGTCCTTATCATCTCCTATGGATTCTGGTGATACCCGGCAGCTCAACGCTCCTGATGCGGAATGGTTAGATAGCCGTTTTCGGTTGGAAACTCATAGCGGATCTGCCCCTACATGCGGTCTATGGTCAGGCTTTCCTGGGAGAACTCCATCCGCCAGTAGCCGGCGCCCTCCAGCTTATAGGTGACCACCAGGCTCTCGCTCTCCCTCTCGATGGACTCCAGGTGAATGGAGCGTTTGAATTCGAAAGTGACCAGCGTCTCATTCCATTCGCCCTGCAGCTCCGGATCGTACCCGGCGGGCGGCTCGAAGACACGCTGGATGCCGGTCTCCTGCACGAGAAGGCGCAAGATCGCTTCCGGCACATCCGCTGCCCACAGCAGGCTGGCAGTCGCCTGGTTTTCGAGCTCCTGGACCTGCTCCCCCTCGGTGAGCGCCTCCTGGATAGGGGACCAAATGGTGGGCAGGTCGCCGACGTACAGGTTTTCGTAATCGATGATGCCGGTCATACATTTTCCTCCAGATGAGATTTATCCGTTAGGCGCTGAGCAGGGTCGATTCCCTAAGCCGGGTCGAAGCCAACGAAGCGATCACCAGCAGCCCGGCGAGCAGTACCAGGGAGGTGGTCATCGAGCCGGTGGCGGGATCTTTGAGGCTATCCATGCCCAGGATGAATATAATGCCCGAGACCTGCCCCATGAGCAGCAGCAGACCGTTGGAGGTGCCCTCCGGCGCGGGGTAGGTGATCTCAGCGCCGTATTGAAAGCCGATCGGGCCGGCGCTCAGCAAGAAGAAACCCATGACGAATGCCGAGAGCAGCAGCAAGGCGTAACTTGAGGCAAAAGTAAGGCCGATCAGCCCCAGGGTGGCGGCGATCAAAGACAGGATGATAAAGGGCACCCTGCGGCGATAGCGATCGGAGAGCAGAGGCAGGAGCACCGCCCCGAGAATGCCGGCGAACACCATCAGCCCGCCCACCACGCCAGCCTGGAGGATGGAAAAGCCGCGCGGCCGCAAGATATCTTCGATCCAGGTCGTAACGCTGTTGAACACACCCAGACCGAAGAAGAAGATGACCATCAGCAGGAGGAAATCGCGCCTGCGCAGCATGTGCTTCAGCCCGTCGAAAACGAGGGAGCGTTCTTCCTGTCCCGGCGGGGAAGCAGGGGTGGGTGGGCGCTCGCGGGAGAAAACGAGGAACAAAACCCCGGCAAGCAAGGCAGCAGCACCGTAAATGGTGAGCATGCTGGCGATGCCGGCGCGCAAGACCAGGATGGGGGTCAGGACCATGCCTGCCACGATGCCCAGATACATGGCCAGAGAGCCAAGACCTGCGGCGGTGGCCCGTTCGTGCAGGGGAAACCAGCGGGCGGCTACCTTGGTCAGGGCATTGAGGATAAACGGCTGGCCGATGGCGATGCCGACCTGAGAGATGAAGACCAGGGTGTAGCTGTGGCTCCCCAGGCCGCGCAGCAGTCCAAATATGCCGGTCAGGGCGGCGCCGATGCCCACCCCGACACGGAACCCGCGCGTATCGATGATCCAGGAAGCGGGTATCGATATGAAGATGAAGACGATCATGAAGACCATCGAGAGCAAGCCGATGCTCAAATCGGAGACGCCGTAGTAAGCCGCGGCCGCGCCGGTGATGGGTGCGAAGGTGATCCAGGCGAGCTGGTTGACGATAATCGCCGCCATGAACACCCCCAGGACGACCCACCGGTAGCTGTAGACTTTGAACTCACCTTGTGTTGTCATTTTGGACCGCCTTCGAGGCACACGCACCAGGAATGGATAATGCCCTTAGAGGGCCAGCCGGCAGCAACCCCACCAATGGATGACCGGCTGCGATAATCGGTTGGGGTCCGGCAAGGCGCAGACCCGCGACCAGGTTGGTCAGGAGAGCAATGTCAGGTGGTAAGCTCCCCGAAGACCTTCAACAGATGATCGATCTCATGGCGCGCAGACGCCTGGAACAGGAACTTGAGATACGCGCCGGCAGGTAATCCTACAGACAACGCCAGCAGGTCGCCACCTCTCTCGTCCAGAGATAGGGTGGCAATCTTCCTCAGCGGGATGTAATCCCATATGCCGCCATATTTCGCCTCGCCTCGCTTGCGCTCAGTCTCGCGGATGACGATCAGCTCGCGATCGGTGAGGATGCACGCCAGGGTGGGTGCGATGCTGCGGTAGTACGTCCGTCCGAAGACCGATAGCTCGCCCGCCCGGATCTCGGGCTGCAAGATGGCGTGAAGCACCTTTTCACCCCCCAGCAGGCTGCGCCTGGCAAAATTCATGAACTTGTAATTCAGCCTGACCCACCGGTCGAACTTTCCCAACTCCGAGCTGTCGACCGGCTGCCTGGGGCCAACATCGGCCAGGCGTATCGTTTCCAGGATCGGATCGAACAGGTAATCTGTCACCGAGTTGAAGCGCAGGGTCGAGGCAGCTGGGACCCCCTGCCGGGTTATGCCGCTGATCTGGAAGCGCGAGTCCAGCAGGATGGTGCGGTATTCAACATAGCTGATGCCGTCCACGGGAAAGCACAGCGTCTCGAACGCCTCCTGGCCCCGTTCCAGGATATCGATCTCACTGCCAAGATCGGCGATGAGCTTCTCGGGTGTGCGGTGAAGAAATCCCTGGTAAGAAGGGGCGAGGACCGTGTAGGGAAATGCTTTTTCACCCGCCCGAAAAGGCTCGAAGAAGGGCTTGAAAACGCCCTGGACGGCAGCGTAGGATTCGATGGGTTTCGCCCAGGATAGCCTGGCTTGCTCGTAGGCGCTCAAGGCCGGCAGCCTGGCGAGCGTATAAGCATAGAGCTGCTGCAACCTGTCACGCAGCCTGTCTAGGCTACTGGCCATGGCTTTCCTCCTTCGCGGTGGGATCGTCCCACCCGTATTCTACAACAAACCGGGCACCCATGCCTGGCAATTGCCGCGCTAAGACAACCTCCTGGAACAGCAGTCCGGATCTAAGCTCACCTGACAGCCAGTCCCAGGAAATAGGGCCACAGCACCAAACCCAGGATAGCCTGCCACCAAACCAGCTTGGCAAACGCAATGGTGAACAGCCAGCCGATGAACCAGAAGATGCCCATGCCGGCATCCACCCGGACGGGGGTTGTGTTACTCATGGAAATCATCTCCTTTCATAAAGTAGCGCTTTGAGCAGAGCACCAATCCAAATGCGACCAGCAGCGGAACGACGAAGACAGCCACCAGATGGAAATCGCGCAGGAGTGCCATGCGATCGATGAACTCCATTTCGGTGGCTGGCAGATCCATGAGGCTGACCAGATCGTAAAAACTGTACCGCCAAAAGGTCAGCAGCGATGAAAGCGCCAGGAGGGCGGTGTAGACCAGTGCGCCCCACCAGGCCCAAATCGCCCGCCGGGCGATCCCGTAGGTGAGCACTCCAGCGACCAGGATGCACATTGACATGACTCGCGCCGACTGGCGCCCCAGCAAGACCTGCCCGAAGAGCGGGACCAGACCTTGAAAGAAGATGGCGATGTGCAGGACGAGTATGATGATGAGCAGCAGGAGCAGCAGGGACAATATCCGCAGAGGATATCTTTCCGTCCAGTATGTGTTTGAGTCGTGCCTAGCAAAGGCGGCGCTGACTTTTTCGCTATGGTAGAACCACAGTGCAAGGAGCGGCAGCAGTACCAGGAAGATCAGCGAAGCTAATCCTACAAGGGCCATGCGGAACAGCAGGGCCTCACGACCCAGGTCCAGCCGCAGCGCAGTGGGCACCAGGAGCAGGAAATTTACCACCAACAGGAGCCCCGCCCCGAGCCAGAACCAGCCGTAGAGCCGGGCGATGGTCAGCGCCCAGCGGCGCAGCTTCAGGTGCCCGATACCCAGCGGCAGGCACAGGGCAGCAATTACATAATAGCCGATATTCTGCACCACCAGGGCGGCAAACCACAACGAGCCGAATCCAAAACCCGCATAGTAAAAGCGACCGCCATCGGAAAACAAGTAGAAGACAAATATCTCTAGCGGCCCGTAGAAGGCGGCAATAAGGCCTACCGCGACCAGGACCAACCCGGTCAGGCGCAGGAATATGTGAATCAACCTGGACATTATCTCACCACGATGTGGACCGGAGCGGCAACGAAGACCAAGTAGGAGAGGATTACTCTCGTACCCTTATTATGACACGAAAAACGTCCGGCATTCAATTGGGAATTGGGTTAATTAGTGCTAATGTGCGCCTCCTTGACACACGTTTTGGGTAAGATATAATCTAGCCATTAATTACAAAGCTTGTCTGAAATATCAGGTACAGTACTGGGAGGAAAAACAATGACGCGTCCGAGCTGGATCGGACAGACCCTGGGTGGGCGCTACCGCATCGACGATATTCTTGGGCAGGGGGGCATGTCTGCCGTTTACAAGGCTTACGACCCCAACCTGAAGCGCGTGGTGGCAGTGAAGATGATCCACTCCCACCTGGCTGATGACCCCAAGTTCGTCATCCGATTCGAAGAAGAAGCCGCGGCGGTGGCCCAACTGCGGCACCCGAACATCGTGCAGGTCTTTGACTTCAACCACGATGGCGACCTGTACTACATGGTGCAGGAGTTTGTGGCCGGGGAGACACTGCAGGAGCGCCTGCGGCGCCTCAACCGGAGCAACCGGCGCATGCCACTGAACGAAGCCATCGGCTATATCATCAACATCTGCGATGCGGCCGGGTACGCCCACCAGCGCGGCCTGGTGCACCGCGATATCAAGCCTGCCAACGTGATGATCGACATCCACAACCAGGCGATCCTGATGGATTTCGGCATCGTCAAGATCACCGGGGGCGAGAAACATACCGCCACCGGAGCGGTGGTGGGCACGGCGCTGTACCTGCCACCGGAGCTGATCCGCGGCGAGGTCCCCGACCCGCGTTCCGACCAGTACTCCCTGGCTGTGACGCTGTTCGAGGCCGTCAGCGGCAGGCCGCCGTACGAAGCCGATTCGGCGATGACGCTGATGATGATGCATCTCAACGACCCGCTGCCCGACCTGCGCCAGCTTCGCCCGGATATACCACCTGGGCTGGCAGCGGTGATCGAAAAAGCGCTGGCGAAGAGCCGTGAAGAACGCTATAACACGATGGCAGATTTTGCCAACGCCCTGCGCGGGGTGCTGGCCTCTCTAAGCAGCGTCGCACCGGCAGCCACAGTAGCTGACGAACCCGCGCCTCCGGCACAGCGGCCCACAGACGGCATCCAGGCAGCGGCGGCGCTTATCCCCAAGACAGCGGCGGAAATACCACCCAGCGGGCCAGCCGCGGCGCTGCCCGTGCAGCCGGTTCCATCTCCCGGGCGGCTCGAGGCGACCGTGGATGAGCCGATCTACTCCAGCGCACCGCGGCCTACCGCCATGCCGCACTCCCAAGAGCCTTTGCCGGCTGCTGCATCTGCATCTGTGGCTGCGTCGCAGGCTCAGCCGGCCGTCCCGCCGGCGGTCGCGTATCCATCTGCACCTGTGGGTGCGGCGCCGTCCCGGAATAACCTGATGCTGTGGGGCGGAATCGCCGCCGCAGCAGTGATCATCCTGGTGGTGCTGGGATTTGCCCTGCGCGGCGGGGGGGGATCCAACAACCCACCTGCCGTCCCGGCGGTGACGACAGCCCCAGCCGCCACACAGGAGGCCGTAGCTGCCCTCCCCACCGCCGAGCCGAGCGCCACGCCCACCCCTACGCTCACGCCTACCATCACCCCCACATCGCCGCCCACGGCGACGCCCACTATCACACAGTCGCCCACGCCCACCATCCCCGCCGGCGTGCCCTTCGCGCGCATCAACGCCATCACCACCAACGATGGCGGCACATACGTGGTGGAATTCGAGACCTTCGAGTACACCGTGGCCCCGGGTAGCCCGCACGTGCACTTCTTCTTCAACACGGTGCCCCAGGACCAGGCCGGTGTGCCAGCCGACCCCAACAACTGGTGGATGTACGACCAGCCCAGCCCGTTCACAGGCTACCGCACTTCGCACCGCCCGGCTGCTGCCACCCAGATGTGCATCCTGGTGGCTAACCCCGACCACAGCGTGCAGGTGAACACGGGCAACTGCATCACCTTGCCGGACGTGAACGCGGCCGTGCCGGTCTTCGATGATCCCTGCCTGGCAGGCCCTGGCGATGCTTACCCCAGCCTGGGCCAGCTCGGCGCCGGGCAGGTGCTGCTGGTGACGGGCATCTCGCCCGACGAAGCCTGGTGGACGACGGATAACCCCGGCAGCCCGGGCCAGACCTGCTGGCTGCAGCGCAGCCGCTCCGACTTCTCCGGCGATCTGAGCACCTTGCCTTTGGCAGAAGTGCCCCCGCCGCCCGAGGGCAGCCAGGCCGGCATGTCTGTCCAGATCAACCAGATCACGAGCGACGACCAGGGGCGCTACGTGGTGGACTTCTCCACCAGCGGCTTTACCCCTGCCCTGCCCGGATCGCCCCACATTCATTTCTTCTTCGACACCTTTACCGCCGACCAGGTAAGCGGGGCGACGGGCGGCAACCGCCTGATGTGGGGAGAGGCCTCGCCTTTCACGGGCTATACCCAGGCAGACCGCCCCGAAGGGGCCTCCCAGCTATGCGCGCTGGTAGCTGATCCGAATCATAACGTCATCGAGGGCAGCGGCAACTGCGCAGCGCTGCCAGATGTGAACCCTCCAGCCTCCTTCCAGGCTACGCTGGATCAAGCGCGCTCCTGGCCGCTCTCTTTCCAGGAAAGCTTTGACGATGACCAGAACGGCTGGAACACCGGCCCAGAGAGCCCGCCTGATATTGGCTCCATCGACCGGCGCATCGAGAATGGGCGTTACCGCTGGGAAGTGAACGATCTGCAGCCGATCCCCTGGTGGGCAGCCACCGACAAGGTGAACGCGCTCGATTTTTACCTGGCTGCCACCGCCCGGCAGGTATCTGGACCGGCATCTGGTGAATACGGCTTGATCTTTCGAAAGAATGCCAATCAGGACTTTCTGGCATACAAGATCAGCGATGACGGCCGCTACGCCCTGTACCTGTGGCAGAACTCAACCTGGCAGCCATTGATCGATTGGAGCGAGACAGATGCTGTCTTGCCCGGCGAGGACAACCGCATGGAAGTCGTCGCCAGGAACGACACGGTATATCTGGTATTAAACGGCGAGATGATCGGGCAGTATAGCCCGGCAGGGCTGGATGCGGGTCAGCCGGGCTTCATCGCCAGCACCAAAGCCCCTGGTGGGGCAGGCCTGTGGGAGTTCGACGATCTCGAAGTGCGCACCCCATATGTTTATTAACAGGACTTCGGCAGTTGGTGAGTGATTGGGTGTATTTAGGCGGGCGCAACCCGCCTAAACACACCCAACCTCTCCTGAAGTGCGTAACTCCTTATTAATCTACGGGCAGGTAGTATGGAAAACAACTACGGAAAACTGGTCTTGCTTTCCGAAGGCGGCCCGGAGCAGGAATACGAGCTGGGCAAATCCCGCATCACCCTGGGGCGGTCGACCACCAATGACATTATCCTATCCGACAGCCGGGCTTCGCGCAGCCATGCCCGCCTGGAATGCGGCCCGGCAGGCTGCACCCTGGTGGACCTGGGCTCATCCAACGGCAGCTATGTGAACGGGCAGAGCGTGCAGCACGCCCTGCTGCAGCCGGGTGACCTGGTGGCGCTGGGGGGCTCCACGCTGCGCTACGAGCTTGCCCCCTTGACCCAGGTAGCCGGCATGACGGTCATCGATGTCGAAGCCGACCTGGACCATGCCATGGACCAGGAAGTGCTGCCGTTTGCCGTCAACGAGACGGACCATCCGCGCCTGGTGGTGGTGACGCCGCGCCGCACCTGGGAAGTGCCGCTGAGCGATCTGGATGTACTCAGCATCGGGCGCACCGACGCCAACCAGCTCGTCCTGGAGCACCCCAAAGTGTCCCGCCACCACGCCGAGGTACAGTGCCGGGGCAGCCTGTTCGTGCTGCGCGACCTGGGCTCGACCAACGGCACCTGGCACGGCGAGGCACGCGTGGACCAGCTCGTCCTGCAGGACGGCGATGAGTTCAGGATCGGTGATGCTACGATCGTCTTCAAGAGCGGCTTCCTGGAGGAATCGCTCACCATGGCAGATGACAGCCTGCCGAAGGGTTCTGCCCGGCGGATCGTGGTGTTCGTGCCCGGCATGATGGGCAGCGAGCTGTGGCGCGGGCGCGAGCGCATCTTCCCCCACATCAAGACCCTGTTCACCAACCCCGAGACCCTGCAGTACCCGCTGCCCGCCGAGCCGCGCAAGATCGTAGACGAAGTGGTGATCGTCCCCAACCTGATCAAGCAGGACCAGTACAACCGGCTGGGCGACTACCTGGTGGAAGAACTGGGCTACCAGCGCGGGGTCGACTTCTTCGAGTTCGCTTACGATTGGCGCCAGGACGTGCGCCTGTCGGCGCAGCAGCTGGGAGCGCTGGTCGAGAGCCTGCCGCGCAGCCAGCCGCTGGTGATCATCGCCCACAGCCTGGGCACGATGGTCAGCCGCTACTACATCGAGCGCCTGGGCGGGAAAGGGCGCGTGGAGCGCGTGATCCTTATGGGCGGTCCGCACCGCGGCGTGGTGAAAGCCCTGACCAGCCTGCTGAGCGCCCCCGACCTGCTGCCCTTCGGGATCATGGGCGAACGCCTGCGCCAGGTGAGCATGACCTTCCCTGCCAGCTACCAGATCCTGCCCACCTACCCGCTGCCGGTGGGCCTCAGCGGTGAAAAGGTCAACTTCCTGGAAGATGAGAGCTGGCTGCCGGAGCAGTACCGCCCGATGCTGCGCGCGGCGCGGGACTTCCGCCGCGAGCTGGGCGTGCGCTCCAGCATCCCGGCGATCTCCATCTTCGGCTACGGACTGAAGACCGTCGCCGGCGTAACCATCCAGAGGGATGCGGCGGGGGCAATTACGAAGGTCGACTACCGCTCGGCTCCGAGCGGCGACTCGACCATCCTGGAGCACAGCACGGTGCTGGAAGGCAGCGAGATCCACCCGGTGCAGCAGTACCACGGCTCGCTGTTCGTGGACAAAGACGTCAAGATGCGCCTGAAGTTGGAGCTGACAAGGCCGTTCAGCGGCTGAGCACGATCCGGCAGGCTGTGCAGGTAGGACACTACTTCGCAATTTGCAGGATGCGGTAGGCGCCGCGGGCAACGATCACAAATACGATTGCCCCAATGATCAAGTCGGGGACTTTGGAATTGGTCCCCAAAACCAATATGCCCGCAATAATCACCCCCATATTGATGATCACATCATTGGATGTAAAGATCATACTGGCGCGCATGTGGGCTTCGGTGTTTTTGCTCTTTTGAAGCAGGTACAGGCTGGTGGCGTTCCCTATCAACGCCAGTATCGAAACAAGGATCATGGTTTGGAACATGGGGACTTCGCCGAAACCGAGAAAACGCCGGATTACTTCGCTGATCCCCAAAATGGCCAGGATTATCTGGAAGTAGCCGCTGGCTCTGGCAACGTCCTTCTTCCTGGCAGCCGTCCCGCCGACGGCTAATAACGCCAGCCCGTAAACCAGGCTGTCCGCCAGCATGTCCAGGCTATCGGCAACCAGCCCCATTGAGCTGGAAATAAATCCCGCCAATATTTCAAGGACGAAAAAGGCAAAGTTGATGGACAGAACCTGCAGGAGCAGTTTCCGCTCGGCGCCCTCATGGCTGGCGGGCAAATAACCATCCGCGGCGCTGGTTTCCAGGTGCGAGGCATCCAGCTGCAATCCGTCGATCTCGTCGAAAATAGGCCAGTAATCGCCGGTGTGGTAAACATCCAGCCTGCGACCCGGAATATCGAACTGCAGGGCAGTGACGTTCTTGAAATCTTGAAGCTTCAGACGGATCAACTGTTCTTCAGACGCACAATCCATTTTTTGAATGATAAAGGTTGATTTCTGCATACTTCATTTCAGATTATCGGCCAGATCTTGGGTAAGAGCTTCGGGCAGCTAAGGGCCTCGAGCCAGGCTGTCAGCCTCGGGATTTAGGCGCTAATTCCATGCTCCAATCCGTCGGCTGCAGGGAGATGTCGGGCGGGAAGCCGCTGGGGGCGAAATACCCGTCGCCCGCCACCTTCAGGCAGTCGGGGAAGACATCCATGTATCTAGCAATCACCTGCTTTATGAAGGAGGGGTCTTCGCCGGAGACGGAGAGCAGGGCGAAGATCTTCAGGCTGCCTTCCTGGCTGGACCACACTTCGGAGCGCTTCAGCTTCAGATCGGCGAACTTGCGCGCCTGTGCAGCTGCGTCTGCGCCGCACAGATCGTAAGCGATGGCGTTGATGTCCGCAGGCATGTCGGCGCAGTACAGGTTGAGCAGGTGCCTGGCGTGCCGTCCGCCGTCAGGCATGTTGATTGTCAGGTCAATGGTATAGTTGGCTGTCATAGTATTGCTTTCTACCTTTTATCCTGGCCCGGCAGGGTGCATACCTGCGAGCAGGAATAACAAGCTGTTCGGCTGGGATATCCAGCTTCATTCCATAATTCCGAATTAGCCGTCAATTCGATATAGATGAACTTTACCTGACATATGATCTAAAAGCAATCGAGAAAACTTCTTGGCTATATCGATAGCCTTTTTCTTTTTTGTTAACGCTGTCATTTTTTGTTCCTGGCGCCGAAGGCGTCCATCTAACTGCCTGGAGCCAGGCCGCCCGGCGGAAGCTGGAGCCGTTCGTTATTCTTTCATTCGCCTTCTGAATACGACGGTGAGGGGCGCGGCGTTGACTATCAGTACAAGCCAATCGATGGATAGCACTATGACCTCAAAGCGATCCTGCCTGTCGAGTCCTTAGGTGGCTGAGATGAACGCCAGAGCAACAACCACCAGAACAAAGGCGATGACGAATATCCACCGAACTGCGGATTCCAGCCGGCCTTCGTTGGCAAACACAGGGGCCACGAACAGAAAGGAAAGACTCATGATGCGATAGCCGAGTGGGTCAGGATTCCAAGTCGGATTTATTCTTCGGGGACCTTCTGGCTCGATTCGGACATAGATTGTTAGATCGTGACGACGATGGGTGGGATGGGAGCCTGGACGGTGCCACAAAGCCTCTGCAGATCGCATATATTATATAACAAGCTGCTGCATGGGTAGCCAGTTGGGGTAATACCAAACAATTACTAAAGACATGTGTTTCAGTATGGGGATCGATTAATGGAGAATGCCTTGCACCTTGGCGATTACCACGTAC
>CAZGIX010000107.1:0-15265 GCA_964525785.1 uncultured Anaerolineaceae bacterium | reverse complement strand
GTCAACTGCCCCGTAGGGGCCTCATCTTCCGGGCGAAGTCCCGGACGATGCGTAGTATCTATCCGAAATTGAATTTCATTTATGGTGTGTGCGGCGGCTGCGCCGCCGCACACACCATAAAATAATTTCCGGATAGGTTCTTAGTGCAGGACGGTTGACTGGTGATAGAATAGAAACCCATATCAACTCAACAGGAGAGCTCAGATGCCCATCCATTTTGGCACCGACGGTTGGCGGGCAGTAATTTCGGATACATTTACATTTCACAATTTGCGCATGGTGACGCAAGCCATCGCCGATGCGCTCAAATCTGAAAGCTGGAGCAATAGCGTGACGGTCAAGGGGGATACGGACAATCGCTCTGTGGTGGTAGGTTTCGATACGCGTTTTCTGTCGGATCGCTACGCGGCAGAAGTGGCGCGCGTGCTGGCGGGAAATGGGTACACGGTCCACATTACCCAGGGCGACGCCCCCACACCCGCGGTCTCTTACATGGTTCTGCACCTCGGCGCAGTGGCTGGAGTGATGATCACGGCTTCACACAATGCCCCGCGCTACAACGGGATCAAGCTGAAAGCCGCCTACGGTGGATCGGCGCTCAGCGAGCAGTGCCGCCAGGTGGAAGTGTATCTCAACGACAATGAAGAACGAGCGCGTGGCCCGAACCTGATGGATTTCGACCAGGCGCGTGCGCTCGGTTTAATCCAGCGTTTCAACCCGCTGCCGGCGTATTACGATCACCTGCGCACCCTGATCGATTTCGACGCCATCGCCGAGAACCCGCAGCGCGTGGTGGTAGATTCGATGTACGGCTCAGGGCGGGGCGTGATCAAGGGCATCTTGCAAGGCACCGGCTGCGAGGTACAGGAAATCCGGGGGGAGATGAATCCCGGCTTCGGGGGTGTGCACCCCGAGCCGATCTCCCGCTACCTGGGCGCTCTGGCAGGCGCGGTGAGCACGCATATGGGCAATTTCGGGCTGGCGACCGACGGCGATGCCGACCGTATTGGCGCAATGGATGAGCGCGGCATCTTCATCGACCCGCACAAGATCATGGCGTTGGCCCTGATCCACCTGGTCGAAAAGCGCGGCTGGAAAGGACCGGTGGTGCGCACCGTCTCAACCACGCGCATGATCGACCTGCTGGCGCAGCGCTACGGACTGCCGGTTTACGAGACTCCGGTGGGTTTCAACCACATCGCCGACTATATGCTCAAAGAGGATATCCTGATCGGCGGCGAGGAGTCGGGAGGCATTTCATTCAAGGGACATATCCCTGAAGGGGATGGAATCCTGATGGGGCTGCTGCTGGTCGAAATAGTCGCCGCTTCGGGCAAGCCGCTCTGTGAGCTGGTGGAAGAGCTGCTGCACCAGGTGGGTCCTGCATATTACCAGCGCAACGATCTGCGCCTCAATCATCCGGTAGCGAAAGAGCGCATGAAGCAGATCCTGCTGGAGAGCGCTCCGTCACAGATCGCGGGTGTTAAGGTCAAGGACATCTTGACCATCGATGGGGTGAAATACCTGCTGGAGGATAACTCGTGGCTGCTGATCCGCCCTTCGGGAACCGAACCGGTGCTGCGCGTCTACTCTGAAGGGCGCAGCCCCGAGCTGGTCAAGGCGATGATCGGATTTGGCGAGCAGGTGGCTGCCAGCGCCGCCTGAGGAGCTGATCGTTTAATGAGAAGCGGAGAGGAAAAGGCTAGCCGCCTTCCCTCTCCGCAGTTTTTTTAAGGGTCGATCATCTTATCCCCGCCGGATTGTTTCCTCCCGTTACCTCGCGGCAGAGGACACCCGGCAGGGTTTATCAGTCGAACAATCTCGGCCCGCTGACCCTGCTAGGATGTCGTACGCAGCCGGCGCGCCAGGAAGATCACCACCACAAGCAAGAGCGCCATGCCCATCAAACCGGGAACGCCGACTTCATCCATGAAGCCAGTGGTGGGCAGTGCGGTGGAGGTGGGCTGAGTCGTCTGTTGGGCTACCGCGGCCTGGGTCAGTAAAGCGGCGACGGTAGCCGTGCGCGGGTCTTCCGTGGGTACGGGCGTATCCGTGGGGACTGCCAGCAAAGGCGTGGGCGACGAGGTGGGCTGGTTTGTAGGAGGAGCTGACGTTCTGGTTGGGGTGGAGGTAAATGCTGCCGCTGCCGAGGTTTGAGTAATCGCCAGGGCAACCGCCGTATTTTGAGAATTCACCTCAGCCGCCTGGGTTGCCTGCTGGCTCTGGCGCCGAGGCAGGAAAAACATGGCGTACGCCACAATGCATACCAGCGTCAAGATCGTGACCGCTCCCAGAATACCGGCAACGACCAGAAAGGTGCGGTTGCCAGATTCTTCAGGGGGTGGGGTCTCCTCAGAATCTAAACGCATTTCGTTCATTTCATCTTCAAAGGTCATGGCACTCTCCTCCAGATAAAACCTCGCTTTGCGTGCCAGCGGGTCATGGGTTGCTCAGCGCAGAGCGCGCTGAGGAGACCGTTTGCTTCTACACAAGAACTTCCAGGTTAGCTAATGGTACCACAACGTGGTCACCAGCTTCCAGGTCAATCTCTGCGACCTGGGCTTTCAATCCATTCGGCAGGATCTGGTAGCCGGGTTGAAGGGCTACCAGCGTGCCGGTAAAACCTGTATACGGGGCACGGACGACCAGCACTCGCTGACCAGGAGCAAATTCGGCCGTCTCGCGCGGCGCAGGCGCATCGGCAGAAGCCGGCAGCGGGATGATCACCTCAGGACGCCGGCCAGTATAGCGGTCCCAGGCTTCGGCGTTCAGGGCGGCCTCGCGCCTTTCATTGGTAGCGAGCAGCTTATAGGCGGTTGCATTGATGCCGCGCCGCCCTGCACCATCCAAAACGATGATCGGGTAGCGCGCCTTTGCCGCGATGGGCAGCAAGGCAGTGTCGATGCTGCCTAAAATCAGCCCGCGAACCGGCAGTTCGCCGGCGGCTTTCAATACCTGCGGGTCCTCGCAGACGCCCCCCAGGAGCACCGCTCCGCGCAGGCTGACATCCAGGCGGTCTGACTTGAGCATTTCATCCGGGCTGCGCGCCAACACGTACATGAGGCCGAAGTCGATCTTCCCATTGCCCCAGACGCCCTGTATCAAAGCGCCACTGGACTCGATCACCACACCGCGCTCGTCGATCAAATCGGCAACGATGCCGGGTATGCCAGCCTTCAGCTCGTAGGGCGGGCTTTCCAACTCAAGTAAAATCTGCCCATCACCGGCGACAACCACGCGACCGTTGCGCGGCGCACGCACCACGCGCCGAGCCAGGCCCACCGGCCCTGCCAACACATCGCCCTGGGCGACCGGGGTATCTGCCTCACAATGGATATACTGGTCGGCTTCCCTGGGCGGCAGACCCAACCCGCGAGCGATGTCAAGCAGCATCTGCTCGGGGGCAATCCTGGCTTCAGCAACAACATCCGTGGCGCTGATTTTCTGTCCTTTGCGCACAACAACCTTTCCGGGAACCGGCAAGAGCCGCTCGCGGCGGATGGTTGTAATCGGCAGAATGTGCGTCACTGGAGCCAGCATGGTGGTCTGTCCTTGTCAATCGCAGGGTGCAAGAATGGTGCCGTTGGCAAGCTTCAGCCTCCTAGTGCCCAACGCCATTTATGGTTCAAATCACGCCGGCGAGCAGGATCGTCCGGCAGCTGGACCGGGCGCCCGCGAGCGTCGATAATGACACCCAGCGCTCCCCCGACCACGCGCAGCCCTCCACCGCGCCCGCCGCCGCCCATGCCGACATCATAACGGTGCAGGGGAGTGAGGTGCAGCTTAGCTGACTGCCCCGCAGACAGCGGCAGCGCCTCGATCGCCCCCTGCTTGACCTCCAGGCTGGTCTCTTTACCATCTTCGTAGACCATGCGCGCCCGCACCACGGGCGTGCCGTAGCGCGAGCTTCCCGTAGGCGAGACAACCGTACCCAGGTTGTGGAAGGTGCTGGCCTCCAGGACCTGCACTGCCAGCAGCGGGTTGATGGCGGCTGCCGCTCCGAGACCGGGCGAGATATGGTTTTGATCCAGGACGAGCGTAGTTACCCCTGTGGGCTGGATGCCATCCAACAACAGCAGCAGGCTCTGGGCATCATTTGGGGCACGCGTCAGCACGCTGCCCGAAGCGACAATGGGCTCAAAGCCCGGCAGCATATTGGCGCCCGTGCGCTGGATGCCAGCTGGCAAGCTGCTTACCAGCTTTTTAACCGATAGCTGCATCACCTGGCGGGCCAGCGCCTGCTCGATATCCAGGTCTTCGGGCGTGGCGGGCAAGGTGGCAGGGTAGAGTGATTTATGGAACAGGTACTCACGCACGTAGCCATCCGAAATTTCGAGGGACAACCAACGCGTGATGGCAGCCAGCGGCGTGTATTCCAGCAACTCAGCCAGGCTGCGTCCCAACCCAAACTGGGGATAGACCCCCAGGGTAAGATCCCCTTTGAAAGCGCCTGCCAGGACGGTAGCGGATGCACCTACATCTACTCCCAACACACCCTTGGGTGAGGTATACACCTGGCTGAGAAAGCGGATGATCCGTCCGAAAGCCGTCGCCGTGGGCAGCAAACCGCCGCCCGACCAGGTATCCAGATCCTCGATGCCAGCCAGCGTCCGCGAGCGGATGGAGCGGTAAATATCGGCCAGCAGGACCTGGGCGCCGCTCAGTTGTTCTTCTTCCAGGTCTGGTCGCACATTCGGGGCAATGCGCACATGCACCGCGCGGCTGAGCATATTATCAACATCGCTTGCCAGGGCATGGTTGCCAGCGAACAGCACCTCGGGGCGATGGTCCTGAGGCATCAAATAGCTGGCCAGGCCGATCGATTCGAGCAGCTTCAGAACAGACTGCCCTGCGCCCCCTTCGGTGCCTCCAGCAGCTAAAATTAAATCCGGTCGCAGACGTAAAATTGTATTGATGCGCTCTTCAGGCTTGCGCCGGTCGTTCAGGCTGATGCTTTCGATCACACGGGTGTAAGTGGTGGTCGCCAGCCGCCGAGCGCTGTCCAGCGACACGTCGTCCAGCAAGCCCATTACCACGACCTTCAAGGGCGGTCCGGCAGAACACGTGGCGGCGACCGCATCGACGCCCGAGCCATCCCCGCGGGCAGGCATGATCAAGCGCTCGTCCCCGCCTATCAGCAGACGCCCTGTCACCGACTGCAAGCGCGCCAGGGCCGTGTAAATGCCTTCGCCTACATCCTGGATGGGAGCATGGGCGGTCGAAGCCGCGGAGCCAGAACCCAGATAGCGATAACGACCATCCACGACATCGAACAGGCTGGCTCGGGTGGTAATACTGCCCACATCGATCGCCAGGAGTGATTCGGCTTCAACCAGAGAAGTAGCCATCCATCCTCAAGATGCCGTGAACAACGGCAGGACAAAATTCACAATAAAGAAGATACGCTCGATCAGCGCTGCCAGGGAAGCGGTGACCACCCCGGCAAAAACAACCCCCAGCGTGATGGCAATGAAGATCTGGCCGATCTTCGCCAGGAACTCTATCCACTCCGGTCGCCTGGGCTGACCATCCGGCTTCTGTCGCGCCCCAAAATGGAAATAAGCCAGGGTAGTCAGCGTGCCGACCAGGATGAAAAGCCCCTGCAGAAACTGCAATGGCAGCGGTCTATCGGACCCGGCGGCATCCAGATCTAAGAGGTCCATAGATGCCAGCGCCTGGGGGAAGATGGTCCCGATCACGGCACCGCCAATGATGGCTGCCACACCGACTCCGACCATATACGCGAGGGCCGGGTTGCCGATGCGTGACAGGCGTGGAGAGGCTTTAAACAGGAGCAGGGCGCTCAATAACAGCGGAAACAGGGCGTACAACCTCTCCGACTGCGTGCCGCTGACCAGAGGGACGATCAATAGAGGCTGGACCACGCTGTACCAGGCGACGACGGCAGCATAACCGGCTGCGACGCCAATAAACACGTGGATGGTAATACGGAACAGGGCATTATCGCCAATGGCGTAGCTGAAGACCATCAGGGTGAGAGCGAAACCCACCAGGGTCCCGATCAGATCAGGCAGGCTCATCTCCGCCAGGCTCATGACTTCTTCTCCCCTTCAGACGTATCCCTGCTCGCCAGAGCCTGGGTAAGCAGGCTGACCAATCCGCCTAAAGCGATCAAGATCACGGCGGCGAGCATGCTCAGGCTGAAAGCATCCCAATAGCGGCGCGCCGGGCCATCGCCAGCCAGAAGGTCTTGATGGGCGCTCTCGTAAGACCCTCCGCCCAGCAAGCCGGCTACCATGCCCTGAACTTGATTCGAGCTGCTCTGGTAATAAGGCCTGACCATCGGCTCCGCCTGGGCGCTGAGCAGCATAACCAGGGGGGTAGAATCCAGCGCCGGCTGCACCTGTTCGATCCATACTCGGGCAGTGTCAGCATCTTCAGTGAGCACCGCCACCAGGTCGAAATCTGCCAGCCTGGTCACCCTTTGCAGCGGCTCCCGGCTCCAGACCGCGGTGCTGTCCACATCCAGAGCGAACGGGGTCATTTTTCGCGGGGCATTGGCAAAACCGACCACACCCATAGGCCCCCCGGGGATGTATCCCAGGTTGGCATAGCGGTCAATAACCTGATACTGGTGCCCGCCCAGTGCGCTGGCATCCTGGATCAGCTGCTCTGCCAGGCCTACACCGGCGGGCGAAGTAGACACCAGGGCGAAGTAGGCGCCTTTCAGCATCAAATGATCGATAACCGCGGCAGAAGTGGCTTTCATCTCTCCGGAGAAGCCCGGCTCGTAATCCACCGCCAGCAGCACCACAGAATTCGACGGCAGCGCGCCGATCACGGATCCGGTATCCAGGATCTCTGGAAGCGGCTGGGGCAATGCCACCTCCTGGCTGCCAGTCAAGGCTTTCCAGATGATCACTCCAATGAGGACGACAAAAATGATCAAACGCCAGACATGCTGCGAGGTGATAGCCGCGCCCATACGGACCGCTCGCGGTTGGCCCTCCGTCTTCACCAGCTCATCCAGCAGGTTGGCGTTCGCTTGCTGGCTTTCGGATACCTGCAGGCGCATGGCGTAAGTCGGCGGTTTCTTCAGCCTGGCGACATCCGGTTCCGCAGGCAAGATGCCCCGCAGCCCGGCGAGCGGGCCGCTGGACTCGATTTGGGATTCGCCTTCATCCAAAACAGCAGCGCTCATCGCGGCTGCATCCAGTGGACGCATGGCTTCAAGCCAGTTCGGCAGCTCTGCAGGCGTAAGCCCTTCTTCGGGCTGAGCGGCAGGCGGGCGCTCACCTTCCGGGGTGGATAGATACTCTTCTTCCAGAAAATCCGACAGATCGCCCACAAAGGGGGTGATTTTCTCCGCCTGAACTTCCTCTGCCTCGCTGCTCTCCGGCGGTGGCACCGCCAAACCCTGGTCAGCGCGCACCTGCTCCTGCAGCCAATCAAAAGTCAGGCCGGGTTCTTCCTCGCCAAAGGGGACAATGACCCCGCTATCTGCATCCGAGGGCTTGTCCAGATCTGCCAGCCAATCGGGCAGACTTTCAGCATCTGCTTCCACACTGCCCGCCGCAGCCGCGGCGGCTTTGCCAGCCACCAGACCTGCCAACCAGTCGGGGATCTCCTCATCCGAGATCTGCGGTGCAGTTGGGATTTCCTCGGCGGCACCCAGTACCGGGGCGGCGGCCTCTTCAAGGATCTCCGGCGGAGGTGCAGGCGTTTCTTCCAGAGGCTGCTCCAGTTCTTGCTCAGCGGCGGGCAGTTCTTCGCCAGTGGCAGGTGCTTCCGGCAGCTCAACCTCCTCGCCGACCGGGGCTCCCCCACTTCGCAGGTCCGCCAGCCAGTCGGAGACGCTCTCGGCGGGCTCATCAGGTGCTGCAGGCACACCAGAGGCGGGCTCACCCAGCCAGTCCGGCATACCGGGCTCTTCTGCAGGTGCGCTTTCCACCGATTGGCTTTCTTCAGTCTCGTCCCTTTGTCTCAGGCGGATCTTCTGCAGCCAGTCTGGCTCATCATCCGACTCCAGGCTGCTCTCTTCCTCAGAGGGCGGCTCTGCGAGCGGTTCTCCTGCCTGGTCTCCCAAACTGGCCCCCGCCAGCCATTCTGGCACGTAGTCCTGATCTGGCAGCTTTACGGAAGCCGGCCAATCCTCATCCATGGACTCTTCGGGGACGGTCTCTTGCCCTAACGGGCCGGTTATTTCCTCCCCACGCTTGCGCAAGCTGTCCAGCCAATCTTGAGAATCACCTTCGCCAACAGGTTCAGAGGCTTCACCCCCAGTTCGCTCGAGCCACTGCGGCAGCTCGCCAGCTGGTGGAGGCTGATCTTCGCCGCCGCTCTCAGCGGGAGGGCCCTCACTCTCGGCGCCAGAGTCGCGCAGGAAGTTCAACCAATCGGAGAGCGAATCGTCCTGTGCAGCGGGCTCTGGCAAGCGGGACGATCCTTCTACAGCTGCCTGCTCATCCTCTGGGATTGGTGCGGACGGCAGCACTGGCTTCAGCCGCGCCTGGCAGAACTGGCAAACATCCAGCTCTTCAGGATTGGCTTTCCCACACATCGGGCAACGAAGTTCAGCCATATCAGCCGCCATAAGGGCGATCGACGCCCATTAAGACCCGAATGCCTGCTGCCAGCGCGCCAAGGGCTACACCCAGCAGGATGCCGCGCGCCCCTGCGA
Organism: uncultured Anaerolineaceae bacterium; assembly: GCA_964525785.1. Classification (GTDB taxonomy): domain Bacteria; phylum Chloroflexota; class Anaerolineae; order Anaerolineales; family UBA4823; genus JAQBDA01. Next base: position 6,624 of record CAZGIX010000107.1, on the reverse strand, counting down.
CTGCAGGCAGTTGGATAAGCAATGAACGCAAGCCAAACTCGCCGTGCAGCCCCGGTATTTCGATCCCTAATAATGGCACAGATCCCAGGAGTACGACCAGCACGGTCGCGAAAAATATGATCGAGAACAGGTTGAGCTTACGCCGCAAGAGCCGCGCCGCAGCGTAAACCAATATGATCGCCAGCACGCCAATCAGACTGGTCTCCACGGGCACCTGAATATTCTTGAATAACCACAGCGACCAGTAGCCAGTCGGACCGAAAAGCGCCGCCACGATGATGGTGGCAAGCATGGCGATAATCACCACATAGCTGTATCCACTGCCAGGCTGGCTGCGGCTGATCTTACGCCCATGCACAAGGAATAAATTGGCAACGCCCACGAATACCGCCACCCCCGCGAGAACGATGGCCCACTCCAACAGGATATCGCGCAGGGCATTGAAAAGCGGCAGCGGGATGAAATAGCCGAGAAGAACGATCAGACCGAAAGCAATGGCGATGGCGGTAGAAACGGGGGCTTTCATAGCAGACCCAGCATCTTCATCACCGCCCCTACCAGGATGGCAATGATCAACACCCAGCGAAAGACGTCCTGGGCGCGCACGCTTGATACGTGAATGAGACCAGAGTTAATGTAGGCTCCTGCCGCATAGAGCTCTTCGCCGATCAACGGCTCCTGAGCAGAGGCGACAAAAACGGACTGGGCGGTGATGCTGTCGCTGCCCGCCAGGGAGAGGCTGCCGCTGCGCTCAGCAGCGTCGGTAATCAGTGCACCTTCACTACCGAAATGACCAGCCAGCACGGTCGCCGAGACATGCTCGTCGTAGATGACCGGCAAGGCGCCCACAGCGTACGAGAGTGGTGAGAGCCCGGTCACCCGCCCGGCAGCGGGGTTGTATTGGAAGCCGGCGCCGATAGACTTGTACGTGCCGCTGACCGTATCCTGAGAAAGGACGCCTAAGACACCTTCGCCGCTGGTAGCCACCGGAGGCCGGTCGCTGATGGAAGCCAAACGGGCAATGCGCTCCAGCACGGTCAGACCGACCAGAGCAGATGAGCCCCGCAGATCGATCATCCCGCCCCAACCCAAGGTGATGTGCATGCGCTTACCCGCTTCCACAGCCAGCCCGATGGCTCTCCCTAGCTTCGCGAATGCCTGGATCTCGCGCAGGTTTTGGACCGACCGGCTGCGACCAGCTGCAGCTAAGATGATGACCAGGAAAAAGAAAATGACCACGAATGCCAGGCCGACTGCACCCTGGCTGGTCAGCAGATCCATGTAATTCACTGAGGATCGCCCTCCCTGAGAAATGCGGTGAAGCTGTGCGTCGTTTTCGTATCCTCGAGCAACTCTGCCAGCGCTTGCAAATGGCCTCCCGGCACTGCCCTGTTCGCCAGGGGCTGCACCATGTAGACGACCTGGGCTGCAATGAGGGTCAGGGGGCCGGCTGCTTCGAGTAGATTTGCTACCCACTCAGCTAACCCCCATCTGTGCAAGTTATATGCCCAAATCTGCCAGATATGCTGGTCGGAAGCCATGGTCACAGTATAGCACAGAACCGGGATGCCTTTACTCCACTTAACCCGTACAGCATGATTTTATTACTCCAACCCAAGAAGGTCAAGTGATATTGCGGAGAACCTAATAAATTCGATAAATTTCGCCAATTAAAAGGGCAGTTTAGCCTTGTTTTTCGATACCTGGGGGTGTTTCGGCAGGCCTCTCTTGATAGGTGACAGGGTGCAGGTGTTTTTTATGCCATAAATAACTATGTATTTATATCAAGGGAGGCTAAACTTGTAAGTTGAAGCGGAACAACAATTACTTATAGAAGGGCCGTCCAGGTCCAGGCCCTTATTCGATCCAAAGTGCAAGAATGGAGAACTGATCATGAAACATCAGATGGTAACACTGGATGGCAACGAAGCGACTGCTTATGTAGCGCATAAGCTGAGCGAAGTGATTGCCATCTATCCAATCACGCCATCTTCATCGATGGGTGAATTTGCAGATGAATGGTCGGCGCTAGGCCGGCCGAACTTATGGGGCACCGTCCCGCTGGTAATCGAGATGCAATCGGAAGGCGGCGCGGCTGGAGCGGTACACGGAGCTCTACAGGCAGGCTCCCTTTCCACCACCTTCACCGCCTCGCAGGGACTATTGCTGATGATCCCCAACATGTTCAAGATTGCCGGGGAATTGACCCCGACCGTCTTCCATGTCTCGGCGCGCACGGTTGCCGCCCATGCTCTCTCAATCTTCGGTGATCACTCCGATGTAATGGCTACCCGCTCGACTGGTTTCGCCCTGCTGGCTTCCAGCTCTGTGCAGGAAGCGCAGGACCTGGCGCTGGTTGCCCACGCTGCCACCCTGGAGGCGCGAGTGCCATTCATGCACTTCTTCGATGGCTTCCGAACCTCTGCCGAAGTGAACAAGATCGAGCGGCTGACCGACGAGGAGATCCGCGGCATGATCGACGACGAGCTGGTATTCCAGCACCGCGCCCGGGCGCTCTCGCCCGACCGCCCGGTGCTGCGCGGATCGGCGCAAAACCCGGACGTATTCTTCCAGGCGCGCGAGACGGTCAATCCGTTCTACATGGCCTGCCCGGATATCGTCCAAAAAGCGATGGACAAGCTGGCAGAGACTGCCGGGCGGAGCTATCACTTATTCGAATATACCGGTATGCCCGATGCTGAGCGTGTGATCGTAATGATGGGATCTGGTGCTGAGACCGCCGCGGAGACGGCGAAATTCCTGATCGAACGCGGCGAGAAGGTGGGTGTGCTCAATGTCCACCTGTACCGCCCATTCTCGGTAATGCACTTCCTGAGCGCCCTGCCGCCCACAGTCAAGGTGATAGGAGTGCTGGATCGCACCAAGGAACCCGGCTCGGCTGGCGAGCCGCTCTACCAGGACGTGGTTACAGCCATCAACGAGGGCCTGGCGGAAGGCAGCGTACCCTATACCCAGTTCGCCAACCGGCCTTACCCGCGCGTGATCGGCGGTCGATACGGCCTGTCTTCCAAAGAATTCACCCCGGCAATGGTCAAGGGCGTGTTCGACGAGATGCTCAAAGCCGAGCCGCGCAACCACTTTACGGTCGGCATCATGGATGATGTCACGCACACCAGCCTGGATTACGATCCGGCTTTCTCAATCGAGACGCCAGATACCGTGCGCTGCGTCTTCTGGGGTCTGGGATCGGACGGCACAGTGGGTGCCAACAAGAACTCGATCAAGATCATCGGCGAGGAGACCCCCAACTTTGCCCAGGGCTACTTCGTATACGATTCCAAGAAATCCGGTCAGGTAACTATCTCACACCTGCGCTTCGGCCCGAAGCCCATCCGCGCAGCCTACCAGATCAGCCAGGCGAGCTTTGTGGCCTGCCACCAGTTCACTTTGCTGGAACGTTACGACGTGCTGAAGTATTCTGCGCCTGGCAGCGTCTTCCTGCTGAACAGCATTTATCCCTCTGAGGAAGTTTGGGATCAGCTGCCTGCCCAGATGCAGAAGACGATAATCGAGAAGAAACTGCGTTTCTATGTGATCAATGCCTATGACGTGGCCCAGCAAACGGGCATGGGCGGGCGCATCAACACCATCATGCAGACATGCTTCTTTGCGATCAGCGGCGTCTTGCCACGCGAACAGGCGATCAAGGAAATCAAACATGCCATCAAGAAGACCTACGGCAAGCGCGGCGAGGCGGTAGTCAAGCGCAACTACGCAGCCGTAGACCAAACCCTGGCCCACCTGCACGAAGTCAAAGTCCCCGACCAGGTGACCAGCAAGATCGTGCGCCGGGATCCTGTGCCGGCGCAGGCGCCTGAGTTCGTGCGCGACGTACTCGGCACAATCATCGCCGGTGATGGCGACACCCTGCCGGTCAGCGCCATGCCGGTGGACGGCACTTTCCCCACCGGTACGACAGCCTGGGAGAAGCGCAACCTGGCCCTGGAGATCCCGGTCTGGGAGAAGGAGCTATGCATCCAATGCGGCAAGTGCTCCTTCGTTTGCCCGCATGCGGTCATTCGCGAGAATGTCTACGACCCAAGCTATCTGAATAACGCCCCGGAGGGCTGGGAGGCCGTGGAAGCACGCTGGAAAGAATTCCCGGGCATGAAGTACACCCTGGCAGTTGCCCCTGAAGACTGCACGGGCTGCGGATTGTGCGTGGAAGCCTGCCCGGCAAAGGATAAATCACAGGTGGGACGCAAAGCCATCAACATGGCTCCGCAGCCCCCCATTCGAGAGCGCGAAAGCGTCAAGTGGGATTACTTCCTCACGATCCCAGAGCTGGATCGCAGCCTGTTCAGCCCGAAGTCGGTTAAGAACTCGCAGCTGCTGGAGCCGCTGTTCGAGTTCTCCGGCGCCTGTGCCGGCTGCGGCGAGACACCCTACATCAAGCTGCTCAGCCAGCTCTTCGGCGACCGCATTCTCGTGGCTAACGCCACGGGCTGCTCGTCCATCTACGGCGGCAACCTGCCCACCACCCCCTGGGCAAAGAACGCCGAGGGGCGCGGCCCGGCCTGGTCCAACTCCCTGTTCGAGGACAACGCCGAGTTCGGCCTGGGCATGCGGCTGACCCTGGATAAACAGTCAGAGTACGCCCGCGAGCTCCTGCCGCAGGTAGCCGGACAGGTGGGAGAGCAGCTGGTGGACGCTATCCTCAACGCCGACCAATCCACCGATGCGGGTATTAAGGAACAACGCCAGCGCGTCCAACTGCTCAAAGAGCGCTTGCAAGCAGTCGCGAGCCCAGAGGCGCGCCAGCTCTTAAGCCTGGCAGATCTCTTCGCCCGCAAGAGCGTATGGATCCTGGGCGGGGATGGCTGGGCGTACGATATCGGCTACGGCGGCCTGGACCATGTCCTGGCTTCCGGACGCAACGTCAATGTCCTGGTCCTGGATACCGAAGTCTACTCCAATACCGGAGGTCAGGCTTCTAAATCCACCCCGCGCGGCGCAGTGGCCAAGTTTGCCGCTCAGGGCAAGGGCATCTCCAAGAAGGACCTGGGACTGATTGCTATGGCGTACGGCTATGCCTACGTGGCGCACGTGGCGTTTGGCGCCAGCGACCAGCAGACTCTCACCGCCTTCATGGAAGCGGATGCGTACGAAGGACCTTCCCTGATCATTGCCTACAGCCACTGCATCGCCCACGGCTTCGATCTAAAGAAGGGATTGGAGCAGCAAAAGCTTGCTGTGCAATCCGGCGCCTGGCCTCTCTACCGCTACAATCCAGCCCTGGCTGTCGAAGGCAAGAATCCACTAGTCATCGACTCGAAGGCACCGAGCATCCCGATCACAGAGTATGCTTACAATGAGACGCGCTACCGCATGCTCCTGCTAAGCAACGAGCAGCGGGCTGAGATGCTGATCAAGCAAGCCCAGCAGGATGCCCAGCGGCGCTGGACGCTTTACGAGCAGATGGCACAGATGCACTACGATGGCAGCAACGGCCACGATAAAGATGGAGGAGAATAACAACATGGTCGATCTGAGGACATCTTACCTGGGATTATCCCTAAAGAACCCCCTGGTGGCATCTGCCTCGCCGCTCTCTAAAAAGGTCGAGACCGCCCGCCAGCTGGAAGAATCCGGGGTATCGGCGATCGTGATGTATTCGCTGTTCGAAGAGCAGATCATCCGAGAGGGCGACAAACTGCACACAGACCTGGAGCGCGGCATCGAATCTTTTGCCGAGGCCCAGACCTACCTACCCGATTACGGCACCTACAGTATCGGTCCAGAGACCTATCTGGAGCAGCTGCGCAAGATCAAAAATGCAGTCAGCATCCCAGTGATCGGCAGCCTGAACGGAGTCTCTACCGGCGGCTGGATCGAATATGGGAAAAAGATCCAGGATGCCGGCGCAGACGCCCTGGAGCTCAACCTGTACTACCTGGCAGCCAATCCTGACCTAACGGGTGCAGAACTGGAAGACAGCCATATCGCACTGGTCAAAGATATCCGTAAAGAGGTCCAGATACCCCTGGCGATCAAGCTCAGCCCCTTCTTCTCGTCGATACCTAACTTCGCCCGCCGTCTGGTGGAAGCTGGCGCGGATGGCCTGGTGCTGTTCAACCGCTTCTACCAGCCGGATTTCGACCTGGAGGAGCTGGAGGTTGTTCCGCACCTGGTGCTGAGCAACTCGAACGAGCTGCGCCTGCCGCTGCGCTGGATTGCCATCCTGTACGGGCGCATCCAGACGGACTTTGCCCTCACTACCGGCGTGCACTCTGCTGAGGATATAATCAAAGCCGCCATGGCAGGCGCCAGCGTTTCGATGGTGGCTTCTGAATTCCTGCAGAATGGCATCGGGCGCGCCGCCGAGCTGCTGACTGACCTGGTCACCTGGATGGAAGAGCACGAATACGTCTCCATCGGGCAGATGAAAGGCAGCATGAGCCAGCAGGCGATCAGTGAGCCTGCCGCTATCGAGCGCGCCAACTACATGACGGTGCTCAGCTCGTACTAGCAGCGCCGGCTTAGAACCCAGCAAAAAATCAGGTGCGGGTGCTGCGGCGTGATACGCCCCAACAGCACCCGCATATAATTAAGAACCTATCCGAAAAGTCTGAAAGGTTGAAAAAAGAGACGTAATCTGCTAAA
>CAZGIX010000106.1:0-15268 GCA_964525785.1 uncultured Anaerolineaceae bacterium | reverse complement strand
CTCCTGGCTGCTTATGGCTACAAGTTGGTGCGTTGAGTTATGTCCGGTTCTCAGTCAGAACACATTGACAGAGTTCCTAACCAATGGTAGACTCAGCGCCTATGGTCAGCAGTGCGAACCAGATGATCCATAACCATACCAGCCATCCACCCGCCTGACCGGAGGTTGGTATTTTTCGCATTCATTTCGCAATCATTGACCCCCGGAAACCGGGGGTCTTTTTGTAGATCAGTAGATTGGAAAGCCATGTCCCGAAAAAATCTGCGCCTATCTTTACCCTCAAAAGGCCGGTTGGCTGAGGATTCGATTGCTTTCTTGGAAGCTTGCGGTCTGCGGATACTAAAACCCAATCCACGCCAGTACGAGGCCTCCATCCCTGCACTCCCCGAGCTCATCGTCCTGTTCCAACGCCCAGGCGATATAGTCGTCAGTGTTTATGATGGCAGCGTCGATTTCGGGATCACCGGGATTGACCTGGTCGAAGAACGGCGTGGAGAAAATAGGGAAGTCATGCTTTTGCACGACGCCCTGGGTTTTGGTCACTGCACCCTGACCCTGGCGGTGCCGGAGTCATGGGAAGGTGTACAAACTGTAGGAGACTTGTGGCAATATGCGAATCATTTAGGAAGGTTATTACGGGTAGCAACTCGCTACACTGTCTTGACTGGACGTTTCCTGGACAAGGCGGGTATCCCTCACGTCTTGATCTCAGCCGAGGGAACATTAGAGACCGCGCCTGCCATTGGGTATGCAGATATGATTTCTGATCTGGTGTCATCCGGGCAGACACTGCGAGATAATCGCCTGCGCGCGCTGGATGACGGAGCGATCCAGCCCTCCCAGGCGGCATTGATTGCCAATCGGGAAATCTTAAAACAGCAACCCAGGACATTGGAAATGGCACGCCAGCTGCTGGAATATGTCGAAGCACACCTGCGCGCGGCTGAAAACCTGGCAATCTTTGCAAATATCCGCGGCTCCAGCCCTGAGGAGATCGCCGCGCGCATCTTTGCACAAGAAACGATCGGCGGGCTGCAGGGTCCAACGATCTCACGCGTGATTGTACGCGATGGCGATCCCAACTGGCATGCTGTCCACATCGTTGTGCGGCGCGATCAACTGTACGCGGCAATCTCCGACCTGCGCGCAATTGGCGGCAGCGGGGTGGTTGTTGCGCCTGTGACATATATTTTCGAGGAAGAGCCGCGACGCTACCGGGCCATGTTGGAATATCTAAAAGACTGATTATAAAAATTGGATATGCCAGAAATCTCTACTTCCATCCGCAAACACCTGGACAGCTTGCCGGCTTATTCACCCATAGAACCATTTGAGGTGCTCTCATCTCGCCTGGGCCGCGCGCCACAGGAGATTATCAAGCTGGATGCCAACGAGAATCCGTACGGGCCTTCTCCGGCAGCAATCGCCGCTTTGGCAAGCATGCCCTTCCCACATATTTATCCAGACCCCGAAAGCCGGGCATTGCGAAAAGCGCTGCAGGAGTTCACGGGAACCCCACAAGAGCATCTGCTGGCAGGTGCCGGCGCCGATGAGCTGATCGACCTGATCATCCGGGTGTGCGTGGAGCCTGGAGACACCGTCTTGAGCTACCCACCGACATTCGGCATGTATGCCTTTGATACGCGATTAAATGGCGGACAGATAATAGAGATCCCAAGACGAGCAGACTTCTCTCTGGATATCCCTTCAATTATTCGGGCAGTGGAAGTCCACAAGCCCAGGCTTTTGTTCCTGGCATCTCCGAACAATCCAGATGGTTCGATACCGCCAGCCAGCGCGATCGATGCCCTGTTAGAGCTAGGGACAATCCTGGTGCTCGATGAAGCCTACATAGAGTTCAGCGACGGAGGACGTTTGGGCGATGTGACCACGCGCATCCGGCAGGTTCCCGAAAGAGAAAACCTGGTCGTGCTGCGTACATTCAGCAAATGGGCCGGTCTGGCTGGCTTGCGTGTCGGTTATGGAGCGTTTCCCGCCTGGATGCTGCCGGTATTATGGAAAGCCAAGCAGCCCTACAACGTGAACGTAGCTGCTTCTACAGCCGCTGTTGCCTCGCTGCAAGATATCGACAGGCTGGCTGATACTGTCACCAGGCTCCAAAACGAACGGCAGCGCTTATCATCCGCTCTCAGCCGCTTCAAATGGCTCCACCTTTACCCAACTCAATCCAATTTTATCTTGTGCAAAGTCGATCAGGTACCGGCGTCTGATCTGAAAGCAAACTTGGCGACGAGATATGGGATCCTGGTGCGCTACTTCAATACGCCAGCACTGCAAGATCATATCCGTATCAGCGTTGGCAGACCGCAAGACAGCGATGCCCTAGTCGCGGCATTACAGGAGCTGGAACATGGACAGAATTTCTCATAAGGCAGACAACCGCCCCCAGTTGGAGCTGAATGATGCCAGCAGTATATTAACACCATCCACACGATCGGCTGAAGTAAAGCGCAAGACGAGTGAAACTGAGATCAGCCTAAGCTTGACCATTGATGGTACAGGCCGACACCAGATTGAGTGCGGGATCGGCTTTCTGGAGCATATGCTCGCCCACCTGGCAGTTCATGGTCTGTTCGACATTCAATTACAAGCTCAAGGAGACCTGCAGGTGGATGCGCACCACACGGTGGAAGATATCGCCATCTCTCTTGGTCAGGCATTTGACCGTGCCCTTGGAGAGCGAGCCGGCATTGTCCGTATAGGGAGCGCTTACGTGCCAATGGACGAATCCCTGGCCTTTGCAGCGGTAGACTTCTCAGGGCGCCCTTATGCTGTAATTAAGGTGGATTGGCATACCTCACAGGTTGGCAGCCTTCCTACCTCCCTGCTCAACCATTTTCTAGAGTCCTTCGCCATTTCTGCCCGCATCAACTTGCACGCTCAAGTGCATTACGGCCGCGATGACCACCACCAGGCAGAGGCCTTGTTCAAAGCGATGGGGCGCGCTCTGGATGCCGCTACGCAGTATGATCCCCGGCGGGTAGGGGTAATCCCTTCCACAAAAGGGAGTCTGTCTATTTGATGGGGAAGAGCTAGCAGCAATGAGTGGAAAAATCATCTTGATCGATACAGGGACCGGAAATCTTCGCTCTGTGCTCAAGGCACTGGAGAGCCTGGATGCGGAGGTCGTGCTGACAGATGATGCGGCCGCAGTCCAGAGGGGAGATAAACTGGTTCTGCCAGGTGTAGGAGCGTTCGGCGACTTTATGAAAGGGTTGCGCAACAACCGGCTGGAGGAGCCGATTCACGCAGCTGTGCGGCGAGGCGTACCGCTCCTGGGCATTTGCGTGGGTATGCAAGCACTGTTCGAAACCAGCGATGAGATGGGAATGCACACAGGTCTGGCCGTATTGCCTGGGCGGGTCGTACACTTTCCATTAATGGGAGTGCTAAAAGTGCCTCACACAGGATGGAACCAGCTCTGGCAGCATAACTCGTCTGAGCTGTTCTCTAACATCCCTTCGGGCGATTACGCGTATTTCAACCATTCATACTATTGCGTACCCGGTCGTCCGGATGATCTGCTCTGCCTGACAGATTATGGGGTAAAATTCGCTAGTGGTGTGCAGCACGCAAATATCTTCGGCGTACAGTTCCATCCAGAGAAGAGCCAGCGGGTGGGGCTGAAGCTGCTGGAAAACTTCCTGAATATTTAGGATAATCCTTCAGAGAAGATCCAGGACAATTTCCGACAGAGGTTGAAGCTATGCAGCCGACAAAACAACTTACTCCAACTTTACTGCCAGTTTTCCTATCCGTGTTACTCGTCACCTTCCTGCTCGTGCTCTCACAATCGGTGAGTGCAGGCGCCCCGCCCGAGCAAAGACAGGAGACGGTGGTTGACCCCACCTCCACTGCAACTCCCACTTTGACCGGTGAAGAAATGACGACCACCCCGCTCTCTCCATCAATAATTGTCAGCGAGACGGTGACGCCTACCATCACAATCACACCCACGATCACCTTTACCCCCACGATTACCGTAACGACTACATTCACAGCCACGCCAACTACCACCGCAGAACCTTCCCCAACACCTACCCCAACGCCCAATCCGGACCACTTCCTTCCGCTGATCATGAAATACCCGACTCCCAGGCCCGTAGTGCCGCCGGAGACATTTCTCTTTTGCGATAGCTTGCCCGCTTCCCTGGGCATTCCGGATAACAGCGCGGCTGGTGTAGAGGACACCATATTTGTCAGCGATCCTCGGCTGATCTATGACTTGAATGTCGCCCTATATATCGACCACACCTGGGTCGGCGACCTGGCCGCCAAACTGACCCACCTGGAAACAGGCACATCTGTGACGTTGCTCGACCGTCCTGGCATCCCATCCAGCTCACAGGGCTGCTCCTCGGATGACGTGGCAACTGTCCTTGATGATGAAATCTCATCCGCGGCGGAATTCAAATGTGCTTCCAGCCCGGCGGCTATTTCGGGTGTGTACCAGCCGAACCAGCCTCTGGGTGCCTTCGATCAACAGAGCATGGCTGGCACGTGGACGCTCAATATCTCAGACCATTTCCAGAACGACGCCGGGCGATTGACCAGCTGGTGTCTGGTGGGTGAGATCAGCGAGTCGCCTCCTACACCCACCCCAACCGTTCCACCGCCGCCAGTTCCTCCATCGGTGCGTTTGACCGGAGTAAGTGGACAACCTCAGGCTCTCCCGTTAAACTGCGAGTCGCGTTCGGCGGTTGATTGGGCAGCCTATTTCGGCTACTATATCAACGAGCTCACCTTCACATACCAGCTTCCCCATTCCGACAATCCAGACAGGGGATTCGTCGGCAATGTGAACGGAGTCTGGGGACAGATTCCACCACACTCGTATGGGGTGCACGCCGAGCCAGTCGCGGCACTGCTGCGCCAGTACGGTCTGCCCGCTTACGCTCACCGCCCATTAAGCTGGGAAGCACTGAAAGCTGAGATCGCCGCCGGACGACCAGTGCAGGTCTGGATCGTCGGTTCTGTCTATAACGGCATTCCTCTCTACTACACTCCCTCAGATGGATTGGATACGATCGTAGCTCGCTACGAGCATACAGTGGTTGTTACAGGCTACAGCGAGGAACGAGTGTATTACCTCAATGGAGGTACGATCTACTCCAAGCCAATTTGGCAGTTCCTGGATTCTTGGTCCGCGTTAGGGAACATGGCAATTACCTCAACACCGTGAGACCATCCTGGATGTATAGATGAATGAAATGAATTTCGCTCCATTCGTCATCTACCCGGCAATCGACTTGATGAGGGGACAGGTTGTGCGTTTGCGTCAGGGTGATCCCAAAACGCCGACGATATATTCCAGCGATCCTGCAGCCGTCGCCAGGCGCTGGCTGTCAGCGGGTGTCCGCTGGCTGCACGTCGTCAACCTGGATGGAGCCTTCGGTGAGCGCGACGACGCAAACCAGGCAGGGTTATTAGCGATTCTAAAGGAAGCCAGCCAGAACAAAGCGCGGGTACAGTTCGGCGGGGGACTGCGTTCTACCGAATCTGTAGAAAGGATGCTGGATCTGGGCGTGGAACGGGTGATCCTGGGAACGATTGCAATTGAGGAGTCACATATACTTGCCCAGCTCATCAGTCGTTTTGGGCCAGATAGGATTGCAGCCGGGATCGACGCTCGCCAGGGGATAGTACAGCTGCGTGGTTGGAAAGAGAGCGCCCCCATCCAGGCTGTTGATCTCGCAAAGCAGCTTACCGCAGAACGGGTGCGGTGGCTGGTATTTACTGACGTTAATCGCGATGGGCTTGGCAGCGGTATCAATATTCCTGCCTGCCTGGAGCTTGCTAAGACATCCAGCGCTAACGTCATTGCGGCGGGTGGCGTCAAGGGCCCCGACGACTTGATAGCTGCTCGATCAGCTGGTCTGGCTGGTCTGATTGTTGGGAGGGCGCTCTACGAGGGATCAATATCTATTGAAGACTGTTTATGAGATAGCAGGATGTTAGCCAAAAGGATCATTCCCTGCCTGGATATCCAGGATGGGCGGGTAGTTAAAGGCGTCAACTTCGTAAATTTGCGGGATGCAGGCGACCCAGTGGAGCAAGCGCGCATCTATGATGCAGCCGGTGCCGATGAGCTGGTCTTACTGGATATTACCGCCACACACCACGGCCGCGACATTGTAGCGGATGTGGTACGCAGTGTTGCCGACCAGATGTTCATGCCCCTGACGGTTGGGGGAGGCATACGCAGCGTAGATGATATGCGCGCCATCCTGTTGGCAGGCGCTGATAAGGTGTCGGTAAACTCGGCTGCAGTACGAAACCCAGATATTCTCAACCAGGGAGCTGAACGGTTTGGCGCACAGTGCATAGTGCTGGCAATCGACGCCAAGCGGGTTTCGCTACCAGGCGAACCCGGACGCTGGGAAGTATATATCAATGGTGGGAGGATCCCCACCGGGATGGACGTTTTGGAATGGGTGGACCGTGCCGTTTCATTGGGAGCAGGGGAAATCTTGCTGACCAGTATGGATCGCGACGGCACATTGGCTGGCTACGATCTGGAGCTGACGCACAGGGTGGCTGAAGCCGTGAACGTACCGGTCATTGCTTCAGGCGGGGCGGGAAATCTCCGGCATTTCGCTCAGGTGTTGAGTGAGGGCAAGGCCGATGCAGCTCTGGCGGCGTCGCTGTTTCACGATGGCATCCTGTCTATCTCTGAGATCAAGGCATATTTAGTAGAGCAAGGTATCCCGGTAAGGGTGAACAGATGAACAGCTTATACCAATCCATCCGCTTTGACGAGCGTGGACTGGCGCCTGCCATTATCCAGGATTGGCGCAGCGGTGAAGTCCTGATGTTGGCATATATGAATGCCGAAGCGCTCGAACAAACGCTAAATACTGGAGAGACCCATTTCTGGTCGCGCAGCCGCGGCGAGCTGTGGCACAAAGGCAGCACATCCGGGAATGTCCAACGCGTGAAAGATGTACGAGTGGACTGCGACCAGGATGCAATCCTGGTGACCGTCGAACCCGCCGGTCCTGCCTGCCATACAGGAAACATGAGCTGCTTTTACCGCCAATATACCAGCGACGCCGGTGAGTTTTCGATGATTAGCGCAACCCAAAATACCTCGATCGATGAGAAGTTAAATTTTACCCTGGACACACTTTTCGAGATCATCTGCGATCGGTGGGAAAATCCTAGCCCCAACTCATACACCGCCCAGTTATTTTCGATGGGCGAAGACGAGATTGTAAAGAAAGTCGGCGAAGAGGCTGTCGAAGTAATTCTGGCGAGCAAGGCACAAGGCGACCAACGCCTCGTAGAAGAGGTGGCAGATCTTGCATATCATGTGCTGGTGCTGCTGGCATTTCGTGGTTTATCTCCAGCCGACATACGAATAGAACTCGCACAGCGTCACCGGCCAGGATGAGCTACCCAGGAACCATATTCCTATTTGATGTCGACGGAGTCCTGGTGGAACCACTCGGCTACCGGGCGGCAATGATGGCGACCACACGCCATTTCAGCGACCTGATGCAGCTTGATCCAGCCCTGATCCCCAACCTGGAGGCAATCGAGCAGTTCGAGGCGATGCACATCACCAGCGAATGGGACATGGTACAGATCAGCCTGGCAACAATTCTCAATGCGCTTGTCCAATCGAACCCTGGCATCAACCTGCCCTCTACGGTGGGAGAGCTTGGGAAGCTAAACTTCTCCCATTATTCAAAACCCTTCGATTATAGGGAACCGATCGTGCGCCTAGCTCCCTACCTGTCGACCGGGGAATATCCGGCAAGCTTGGCTTTGCGATATGCCGGAGATCAAACTGGCGACGATGGAACATGCCTGGCAGGAATATTTCCCCAATTGAGTGGAACTCCATTGCTATGCGAAATCCTTTCGTATTCTAGAGATCCATACCGCTCACCAATCACGCGCATCTTCCAACATTACAGCCTTGGCAGCCAAGTATTCACATGTGTGTACGCTCTGCCATCCGAGCTGGATACGGATTCCATGTTGATCGCGCACGATAAACCCATGCTTTCAGCTGAGATGCAGGCTGAGCTCAATAAGCACCGGGCGGGAGGCCAGCTCGGCATGGTTGCTCTGACAAACCGGCCTTCTGCTCCCCCGCGCGAGGTCAAGGAAAAGTTACTGGGATACGCACCTGAAGCCGAGATGGCGCTCGAAATAACCAATCTGGCTGATATCCCGCTGATCAGCTTTGGGCGTATCCGCTACCTTGCCGAACGGCACGGCATCGAAGCGGAGACGCTGCTCAAACCTTCGCCGGTCCAGGCGATCGCCGCTATCTTGGCTGGATTAATCGGTCAGGAGCTGCCAGCGTTGGAGACTGCCCTGAGTATGGTGAACAATCCAGCAGCCATGAAGCGCCTAATTGCTGAACCAGGGCAGGTCCTAGATCTGGCGAAGCTCCCCATCCCCTTGAATATTCATATCTTCGAAGATACACTTTGGGGCATAGAAGCTACACGCAATGCCGGCAATATCCTGCGTGAGGTCGGGATTGACAATCGGATTTTTGCCTGGGGGATAGCCAAGAATCCGACTAAGGCGGATAGTCTGCTCAACCTTGGCGCAATTGTCTTTCAAGACACAGAATCAGCTATTCGGGCAGCTTTTGAGTCCTGCTGAGCCAGCCACCCGGAAATCGCCCCAATCGCTCCCACCATTTTCGCACCAGCCACATTTGCTGCTCGACACGCATCCGGCAGGTCCTGCCCTTCCAGGAGAGCCGCAATCAAGCCCGCGGCAAATGCATCTCCTGCACCAGTTGTATCTACAACATGTGTAAGCACACCCGGGATTTTCCCCGAATGGTGGGAAGACTCCAACCAGCAGCCATCTGCTCCCAGTTTGACAATGACTGCCTGGCTGCCACGCGCATATAGCATCCGAGCAGCAACATGCGGGAGCTCTTCACCAGTCAAACGGCGCGCCTCTTCTGAATTACACAGAAAAACGTCTAGATGCGGCATGCAAGGCCAGAGCAGGCTTGGATCCTTCATACGCGGCGAACGGACAACATCCAGGGTAACTGTAAGCCCGGCACTGTGAGCGTTAGCCAGCATGTCGGGCAGGCGACCATCCAGCAACCCTGGCAGGACGAAGAAACCACCGATATGTAAAGCCTGGGCGCCGAGGCTGATCAATTCATCGACATTCAGATCTGCAGCGGTCAGGGTTGCATTCGCTCCGGAAGTATGGATAAAGCGGGGTTGTGCATGACTATCGACCAATCCGATACTTGTACCAGTTGGGAGGTCAGGGACGCTTTGGATATACCTAAGATCAATCCCCAGACGTCCCCAATAGCGCCTGACCAGATCGCCTGCATCATCCTCCCCTACCCTTGCTACCAGGGCTGTATCTACAGCACAAGCCCGTAATCCGATGGCTACATTTGACCCACAACCACCGGGGGCGACGATTACATGTTCAAATGCAATCGATTCATATCGTGGGACGTCATCCACCGTCTGGCAGATAATGTCCAGGGTTGCATTTCCGAAAACAACAGCTTTCATTAGACAGTACTCAAGGGTACAACCGTTACGAGGCGCTCGCTTGACCTCGACACGTGGCTGTGCGCCATTTTGTTTAATTTATTGTAGAATACGCGTGCTGGAGTACTTATTCACACTGAATAACACGAATTAGGAATATAGAAACGGTACAGGTCAATACTCGTCGTCGTCGTCGATCCAAAGCTCCTCTTCTTCGTCTTCAATATCCATATCTTCCCAATCATCGATCTCCTCGGCTTCTTCCTGATCCCAATTCTCTTCAGGCTCCAGATCATCGGATCGCTTATATGTCATACAACCCGTATCGGGATCAAGCTCTATAGCCGCAGCGCCACAATACCCATCATCTAATAAGATGCAGTCTATATAGTGACAACGAATGCGGGGCATCTTAACCTCCTCTAGAACGGATCAGTTTTGGTTTTCCGTGAGATTAACCAAACGAATTATGGCGATCACAAACAACAACGTCATTAATATCGCGGAAACAACGCAGTAAGGGCAAATTGCATGAATAACTGCAATCTCAACATAAGTCAGGTATGCTGAGTAGAGCGTGCCTGCAAGTGTCATCCCGAAAATTATCAGTGGTGAATTCTGCTGCCAAAAGCTCGAACGGGCTTCGAGATACACGCAGGCAAGAATACCCACATACCCAGCCAGACCAATGAAAGCAATCGGAATGCCAGCGATCTCGGCGTATGGGCTGTTTGCGACGGTCTCACACTCGCCGGATCCTCCACAATACACAGCAGTGTGGGTTAGTTTCACCCAGGATAGATATGCTGAGTCTATGATACCCAATCCGGCAAGGATAAATGTGGCAACCCGTAATATATTATTCATTCACCTTTGCTCTACGATATCTCAACGATCCATCGATCTTAGATAATCCAGGCTTTTACCTCTGAGCCAACCGGCAGTGATTTTACCCCAGATGGTAATAAAAGCAAAGCATTCGCCTGGACTAACGAATGCAAATTTCCAGATCCCTGATGCCCAGTCAGTTTGGCTTTCCAAACACCGTCTTCATTGTGTATGATTGCGCGCAGATAGCTCTCTCTACCATCCGATTCGATTGCTTCTGAGATGACGCATAACACCGTTTCACGCTGGTCATCGGGGAGTCCCGAGAGCCGGTTCAGTGCAGGGCGGATGAACACTTCGAATCCGATGAAGGCAGAGACCGGATTTCCTGGAAGACCAATAAATGGAATTCCCCGGTAGTTGCCGAATGTGAGTGGTTTTCCCGGGCGCATATTGACGCGCCAAAATCCCAATTGACCATGTTTCTCGAGAGCAGCGCGCACGTAATCGAAGGCTCCCACACTCACTCCCGCGGAGGTCACGATCAAGTCGACCTGTTCCTGCACAGCTTTCTCTAACAGTGCCTCGACAGCATCCAATCGATCTGCCGCAACACCCAATGGTATGGCAACGACGCCGCACTTATCAAGCAACGCAGTTAGGGTGAATGAATTCGAGTCATACACCTTCCCTGGCGTGAGGTGAGTTCCAACAGGCACAAGCTCATCACCGCTCGAGAGGAGTGCCACGCGCGGCAGGCGATGGACAAGGATCTCACTTTTTCCCAACATTGCCAGCAATCCGATATCTTGCGGACGAAGGCGGTTTCCAGCATGCAGGATGATCTCTCCCACGCGCACATCCTGTCCGGTGGGCCGGATATAATCCCCTGCGTGGGCCGCTTTATAGATTTTTACTTGCGCGGGTGAAACAGATAGGGTCTGCAAGCCATAGCAATCAGTATCTTCGACCGGGATAACTGCATCACTGCCGGACGGTATCTGGGCGCCAGTCATAATACGGGCTGCCTGCCCCGCCTGGAGGCTGACGTGAACGACCTCTCCGGCGGGGATATCAGCGATTACTTTTAGCTCAACAGGCAATTCTTGTGAGGCTGTGAGGGTATCGATGGCGCGGACAGCAAAACCATCCATACCTGAATTATCAAAGGATGGCAGGTCGCGGTCCGCAGAGATATCATGCGCTAAAACCCGATTCATGGCATGGTGGAGTGCGAGAGACTCCACCTTCGTGGGAGTGAAAGCATTTAAGACAAGTCGTTGAGCTTCAGCAACACTGAGCAGCTCAGGCATTATCTACTCCAGGCAGAAAAGCCGTATTCTCCAGCCCACACGGCTAGTCATGGCGCAACATTATACCATCGTTTGTATCTCGTTCAGTGGAAAACTAATTTGAGGGGAAAGACGAATTTATTATCCAGGGCGAACACGCTGTGCTTCCAGAACATTGGGAAGATTTTCCAGTCGATCCAACACTCTGCTCAGCTCCGCGACGTCTTTTACCTCCAGGGTAATGTCAAAAGTTGCCAGGTTTTGGTAAACATCCACACTTACCCCACTCATATTGATACCCTCATCGGCGATCAGAGTCGAGACATCCTTCATCAGACCATTCCGGTCGTAGGCCTTTATTCTTATTGGTACCGGGTAAGTGCGTTTTATCTCCCCCCAGGAGACCCTGACAAGACGCTCACGATCCTGGATGCGCAGTATGTTTGGGCAATCCTGCCTGTGGATCGTTGCTCCTCTCCCGCGGGTTATATACCCGACAATATCATCGCCAGGCGCAGGATTACAACAACGCCCCATAATAGTCAGCAAACCCTTCAAGCCAAGGACGCTGACCGTATCATCGCCGGAAATAGGCTGTTGGGCCGGCACCCTGGTCAACGATATGACTGGCTCCTCTTCTTCTTTTTCCCCCAGTGTCAGGTGGTTCATGAAACGACCAAAGGGAAGGTCACCGCAGCCGATGGCTTCATACAGACTGTCTACATTGCGATAATCGAACTCGCGTGCCAGGCGCTCCAGGTTGATATCAGATAGCCCTAATCGCCGCAGCTCCTTCTCCAGCATGGTCTTCCCCTGACTGATATTTTGATCACGAGCCTGCTTCTTAAACCACTGGCGAATTTTAGAGCGAGCGCGTTGGGTTGAAACTAAACCGAGGTTGGTGTTCAGCCAGTCGCGGCTGGGACCACCCCGCTTGGCTACCAGGACTTCGACTTTATCCCCGGTCTTTAATGTAGAGTCTAGCGGAACAAGCTTGCCGTTGATCTTGGCACCTCGGCATCGATGGCCAATATCTGTATGCACATGGTAAGCAAAATCAATCGGTGTGGAGCCGGCTGGCAAATCGATAACATCTCCCTTTGGCGTGAAAACATACACCCTGTCCTGAAAAACATCGGTCTTCATGCTATCCAGGAATTCCCGGGCGTCATCGACATCTTGCTTCCACTCCATCAATGATCGCAGCCATAGGATCCTTTTTTCGTAGTCTTCGTTCCTGGAGGCGTTCTCTTTATAGCGCCAGTGTGCGGCAATGCCATACTCTGCATTGATATGCATATCTTGTGTGCGGATCTGCACTTCGAGATTTTTTCCGTCATCGTAAATAACCGCTGTATGCAGGGATCGGTAGAAGTTATCTTTTGGCACTGCGATGTAATCGTCAAATTCGCCCGGAATTGGCCGCCAATGTGTGTGGATCACCCCTAGTATGGTATAGCAGTTGGGCACATCAGGAGCAATAATGCGGATGCCGCGTACGTCGTACACCATATCGAACGGCACCCCCTTGCGCGCCATCTTTCGATATATGGAGTAGATATGCTTTGGCCGAGCCCATACTTCCGCTGTAACCCCATGCTGAGCGAGCAGATTCTGAAGCTTTTCTTTAATCCCATTCATTTCCTGCTCGCGTTGCGAGCGGCGGTCCTCGAGGTTCTCGGCGATCTCACGGTAGGACTGGGGATTTGCATAGCGGAAAGCCAGGTCTTCAAGCTCCCATTTCATTTGCCAGATGCCCAAACGATTAGCCAGCGGCGCAAAGATATCCAGAGTCTCCTGGGCAATTCTGCGGCGCTTTTGCTCGGGCATATAACCTAGGGTGCGCATGTTGTGAAGCCGGTCGGCTAATTTGATGAGGATGACATTGACGTCCTCACCCATAGCCAGGAATGTTTTCCGAAGTGTTTCGGATACCGCGTCATACCTACGGCTGCGCACAAACTGAGCGGCCTCTTCATCTGGATCGGGCAGGCCACGCCGTTCTGCAATCTGCCTTTGTTCTTCGTCCTGAGTTTGCTCGCTGGGATGCTGATCACCGCGTGAAACCCGGGGGAGCTGGGTCAGCTTCGTGACGCCATCGACTAACATGGCGATTTCTTCACCGAAATCGCGCTCGATGTCTACCAAAGTGATGGGAGTATCTTCAACTGTATCGTGCAACAAGCCCGCAGCAATTACAGCAGGGGGCACGCGAAACTCGGCAAGGATAGAAGCAACCGCCAGACAGTGATTTACGTAAGGTTCTCCGGAAGCACGGGTTTGATGTCGATGTGCATGCTCTGCTGTCGTAAAGGCGCGCATAATGAGTTCCCGGTCTACAGGAGTATACGTGTCTGGTAAATTCTCCATAATTTGTTCGATACGCATACTACTTCCTCGATCCTATGCCGCTTTATCCCAGCGAGAACTTTGCATCCTGTTATTTTCTCTTAAAGAGAGGAAATTATCAAGCAATAAACTTCATTACTCGTTCCCGGCTCGGCATGGCTGGTATGGCACCGCGCTCGGTGGTCGCAAGCGCGCCAACTGCATTAGCAAACCGGCAGATGTTCCCAAGCACGGCCTCATTCTCCCATGCGTTGGGATTTTCTAATAGACCCATCAGCAGGCCGGCAACAAAACCATCGCCAGCGCCCGTGGTATCGACTGCCTGGACTTCGAATCCCGGGACGTCCTCCATGCATCTGCGGGTTATAAAACTTGAGCCATCTTTCCCACGCGTGACTACCAACAATTTCAATTGATCGGACCAAAGTGATTTCGCCGCGGCCTCAAGCTCTGGAATACCACTTAAGAATTCCAGCTCTTCTATGCTGACCTTAATAATATCAGCTAGATGCCAGGCACTGAGTATACCCTCTTTAGCGGTGCGCTCATCTGGCCAGAGGTTTACCCGCAGGTTTGGATCATAACTGATCAGTAAATCACCCCCCCGGGCATATTCAAGTGCCTGAAAAGTCGCACTGCGTGAGGGTTCGCTGATCAGGCTGATCGACCCGAAGTGGAGAATTTTCGCAGAGTGGATATATTCGCTATCCACATCTTGTGGTGAATACAACATATCGGCACTGGGGTGTCGATAAAACATAAACTCCCGCTCACCATCCTTACCCAGGGATACAAATGCAAGGGCTGTCCGAGCTTGTTGCGAATAACTCAAAGCGGAGATATCCACACCATTTTCGTGCAAGGTATTGGCAAGGAAATGTCCAAAAGCATCATCCCCAACCTTGCCCATGAAACCTGTCGATATACCTAAACGGGAAAGTCCCACGGCCACGTTAGCAGGCGCACCACCAGGGGCTTTCTTGAACGCAGGCGCCTCGATTAATGTAACGTTCGATTGGGTAGGTACAAAATCGACCAGCAGCTCGCCAAGAGCGATGACATCGGGCATGGAGTTTATTCCTTGATTCCAGGTTATAAATTGGCTTGATAGTATTATATTCCAATTTCGCCACGCTTCGTTCCTCGATGAATATGGGCTATTGCGGATAGCTGAACATATATACCTATGCGCAGCTCGTCGAACTTTCTCACAATTAGGGTAATGCTTAGAGTCAGTCGGAAAAACGCGGCAGGAAATTCGCCCACGGCTATCCCAACCCT
>CAZGIX010000105.1:0-15427 GCA_964525785.1 uncultured Anaerolineaceae bacterium | reverse complement strand
GCGTCCACCCCGGCCGAGGCGAGGATCAGCACGTTGACCCACAGGCCGGCCGAGATATACGCGCCCACCACCGGCATCATAACCATGCTGAGATCCGGCTGCATAGGATACAGGATAGCGTCCATGATCAGCTCGCCGGTCACCCCAACCTTGATGCGGGCACCCACAGAGATGATGCCGAAGAAGGAAAACAGGACGCTGTTAAAGACCGGCACTTCGTAGTGGTCTTGCCACAGCGTGCGCCGTCCCAGCGGAACTTCCAGGTTGTCGAAGTTACGCAGGTCGGTGCCGGCGTAGAATCTTCCGTCCCGGGGCGGGTTGATCGACTGGGTCTCATTCAGGATGGGAATTCCGAGCAGCTTCGCCTCGGCGCTCGCCGACACGGCCTGCAGCTCGATCACGCCATCCATATGCAGTATCCCGGTAAGAGCCAAGCCAGCCCCCAGCTTGCTCTCTAACGTGCCAATCAAGGGCAGCGTGACGTTAGCGCTCTGGGGCAGCAGGCCGCCCACGTTGGGCAGGATCCCGCCGAAGCGGTAAACTTCCGCGCCAGCATCCCAGTTGGCGTAAGCGCCGAGCTGGTAGTGCGAGCTGGACATGGGGTTGGCTGCCACGCTGATCTCGCGGATGCGCGGGCACTGCCGCACCCCGTTCACCACTGCGGCGGCGATCAGGGAGCTCTTGCCAGGCGGAAGCTGGCCCACGTTATAGTCGATCTGGTAAGGCGCCTGGTTGGCGGAGCCCAGTGGTAGCAGTGTGCCTCCGGGCAGCTCGATATGGAACTCCACCCGTTCTACTGCCCCGCTGATGTTCTGCAGACCGGCGGTGAACGTATTTTGCAGCGCTACCCCGTTCAGATAAGTGCCGAAATCCTTACGGATCAACGTCTTGAGAATGCTGTTAAGATGCCCCATGGCATAGGCGCGGCCAAAGCTGTCCGTCGCCTGGGCAGATGCCCCAAGCCCTCCGCCGCTGATTGACAGGCCACGGTCGGTGTAGAGGGCGCGCAACGTGGAAACGTTGGCCTGGCTTTTTCTCGGGTCGCATATCCTGCCAGCCACCGGGTCGAATTCGCCGCCTGCCAGGATAGCGCCGATGGAAACATGAATATCTGCCGCAGACTGGATCAAGACCATCTCGGAAGCTGCCGGGAGATTCAGATTGCCGACCAGTATGGCTTCGTACAATCCGGGTGCGACATCCGGCAGCGTAAAAGTTCCGGCGGGAGTTAGCAGCACTTTGTAGAGCGCATCGCCGGCCTGGTTGAGCAGCTGCAGCTCGGCCGCCTGTCCTGGATCGATCAGGCTTGCATCCACCAGACCGTTGATACCCCCAGGGGCAGGCGGATCTACAGTGAAGTCGGCACAGCTATAGATAGCCTGGGCTGTGCCTGTGACGGCGGCGCAGATTTTGGCCAGTCCCACCGGCGCGCCGGTGGGCACTTCCAGTCCTGCGCTGTAAGCTCCCCCAACGTCCGTGGCGGTCTCCCCGGCGTTAAAGGTGGCGCCGTCGAACAACCATGCCAGGCGCACCTCACTGAATCCAGCCGGAGCCACGCCGCTCACATCCACTGCCTGACCGGCATATCCGTGCGACGGATCAATGTTGATCGTCGGCTTAGGTGCCCCCGGGATCACCGCCGGGATATCGGCATCCGCCCCGCCGGTGGTGCTGATCAGGCTGATCTGATCCAGGTAGAGGACAGGTTGCGGTGCGCCGCTGCGATCGCCGATATTCACGCGAGCGATCGCAGTAGGGTCACCCAGCGAGTCCAACCCTACCAGGATCTGGCTCCATTGGTCAGCAGGGGCGTTGAAATCAAAGGATTGGCCTTCGCCGCCATCGTCGCTGGACTGCACGACCAGGCTGAGCGCTCGGTCTGTATCCGGCGCGTAGACGAAGAAAGACACTGCGTTGAAATCGGCCGGTGAGAGCGCCGGAGTGGTGCGCAGCGAAAACCCTGCATAGGCGGCGTTGAAAGTTACCGCGATGGAAGCAACGCCGCTCAGCGTTGGAGCGGCGTTATCGAACATCACCGTGCTGTCCCACGACCAATTTTCCCAGCCAGACGCCAGTGCGTCGGCATACAGCACCAGATCAGCGGCCGGCGCGGCCTGCGCGGCCGGCGACGTCTCTGCGTGATCAGGCTCGGGCCGGGCCAGGGCGGGCGTAACGACGTTCGCTGCGCTCGTAAATAACAAAGTAAAAACCATCATGAGCCGGAAGAAACGTACGGACCTCATTTGAAATTCCCTCTCAATTCGAACGATAGACTTGGGATAAGAGGGATATTATATGATAATTAAGGCAATCTTGAGGGTGATTAAAGGATGATTATTCTGATTGGCGGAATAATCACTTTAGAAGGTCTACCGGCATTTAAGCCTAAAGCAACACCTCCCGAATATTGAATTCGGGAGGTGTCATTTCTATACCGGCGGTTCGTGCTTAATCTTCACCTTCTCCGCCGCTGGAGTCGTCGTCTGATCGGTCGTCATCGTCGCTGCCCGAATTATCATCATCCGAATCGTCATCATTGTCATCGTCGCTGCCCGAATTATCATCGTCCGAACCGCCGTCATCGTCATCGTCGCTGCCCGAATTATCATCGTCCGAACCGTCGTCATCGTCGCTGCCCGAATTATCATCGTCCGAACCGTCGTCATCGTCGCTGCCCGAATTACCATCATCCGAACCGTCGTCATCGTCCGAGCCGCTATCATCGTCATCACCGGAGTGGTTGTCACCATTATCACCATCGTCATCATCATCGTCGCTATCGTCCTGACCGCTGTCATCACCAAAATCATCGTCATCGCCGGAACCGGATGCATCCTTCATCTCGATCTCACGGGCGGTAAGGCTGCCGTCCGCAGCCACGATAGCATGTATCTCTACCACGGCACCGACGGCGAGGGCACCCTCGATCTCGGTGGCCCCGGTCAGGAGCACGGTCTTGCCAGCGACGACCACGCTGTTCCCGGAGATGGCTTCCACCGCCCCGCTGAACTCGATCTCGAACGGCTCAAAATCATCCTGGCTTACCAGCACCTCGGGCAGGCGCAGGATCGCCTGAGCGTATTGGCTGCCGTCATCGCTGGAGAACACCAGCGCCAGCACCTGGTCGCCAACCTGCAGCGCCGGTTCCAGGTGCGTCCCACGCAGGATCTTGAACTGAGCCTCGCCGATCGTCCAAAGGCCAGATTGGATCTCCTTCAACTCACCGGCGTATTCGTAGAAGCGCAGGTGCAGCTCGTGGGCTTCGATCCACCCCCCGGCCTGGGTGCTGCCTTCGACTTCAACCAGCCGTCCCGGCAGGATCTCGCCGATCACCTGTGTATCGGGGGTAATCTCAACCGGGAGCCCCTCGATAAGCAGGCGCTGACTATCGGCTTCTTCCACCAGACCC
This sequence comes from uncultured Anaerolineaceae bacterium, assembly GCA_964525785.1. Lineage (GTDB taxonomy): Bacteria > Chloroflexota > Anaerolineae > Anaerolineales > UBA4823 > JAQBDA01. Next base: position 12,018 of record CAZGIX010000105.1, on the reverse strand, counting down.
TCGAACGAGACGCTGCGCATGCTGCCCTGGGAGAGCAAATTGCGGATCTCGTCGGCGCGCCGCTGCTGGTACTGCTCTTCGATATGCAGCCGGTTCTCGGAGCTGCCTGCCAGCTGCAGGCGGACGTTCTCTGCGGCGCGCTTGACCGGGTAGAGCGTATCGCCGGGCAAGGCTTTGGCGGAAACCACCGCCAGCCCGTTCAGGCTCAGGAAGATTGCCAGCACCAGCGCCAGGGCAGCCATCGCCAGGCGTGGAAAGGCTGCCGGCAAGCCGAAAACGCGTCGTTTTGAGCGCAGCTCGGCAGCGCGCGACTGCATGCGGGCGCGGCTGCGCCGCATAGCTCCCTCGGGGACCTGGCTGGAGGCAGCCAGGCGGGCATTCTGGGCGGTCTGCAGAGCCGGGCGCAGCTCACCGGCAAGGTCGGGGTAGAGCGCCAGGCAGGTCTCCAGGTCCACACCTGTGCCCATAGCCGCCAGGCAAACTTCAAAGGCATCATAAAGCCGTGTCGAATTGGTCATCATTGTTTACACATCCTGATCGATCGGAACTCTGCAGGCAAACCATCCAGACGCCTGCTTCCACTAATAATATAGTCGTAAATAGCGGGGAAAGGTTGCGGGTGGAAGGGCAGATTAATCGCCATCACCACCGCCATCGCCGCCTTCTTCTTCTTGCCCGGTGGGATGGCAGCGAGTGCAGTCGCTGAAATTGGAGATGCCCTCTTCGCGGTGCTCTTGCTCAATATCTGCTGGGCTGTGCTCGTGGCAGGTGTAGCAGGTATAGCTGGCGACGCTATCCGGGTGGCAGACCCGGCACTCGGATCTACCATTCTCGCCATGGTCGAACGGGAAGGTGTGGGGGCGATCGAACAGGGCGGGCATCCAGGCGGCTGTATCGTGGCAAGCAGCGCAGTCGATTCCGAACTGCCCGGCATGGTAGTCTGGCTCAGCATGGCAGGCGGCGCAATCTTGTGGGATGCCCTGGAAGACGCCGCCCTGGTGGCAGTCCTCGCAAGCGACGGTCGCGTGCGCGCCGGTCAGCTGGAAGGCTGCCAGCGTATGGTCGAAAACCGCCCCTTCCCAGCCATCCGGGGTGTGGCAGGCAGCGCAGTCCTGCCCGAAGCGCCCATCGTGGGCGTCGTCAGCGGCATGGCAGGAAAAACAGTCCTGCGGTGTGCCCTGGAAGACCCCGCCCTGGTGGCAGTCCTCGCAGGCGGCGGTCGCGTGCGCGCCGGTGAGCGGGAAGGCCGCCAGCGAGTGGTCGAAGGCCGCCCCTTCCCAGCCATCCGGGGTGTGACAGGTGCCGCAGTCCTGCCCGAAATTCCCGGCGTGGGCGTCGTCTTCGAGGTGGCAGGCGGAGCATTCATGCGGCGCCTGTCTCAGCTCAGCCAGGGAGACCGCTCCGGCGTGGCAGCCCGAGCAAGCAGCATTGGCATGCTCGCCCTGGAGGGGGAAAGCCAGGCTGTTGTGATCGAAGATCTTCCCGTAGGTATCGATCCCATCGTGGCAGGCCAGGCACCCATCCCCAAAATCCGCCAGGTGGGCGTCCATAAAGGCTGGATTGATCTGGTGATGGCAGGCGGTGCAGTTAGCCTGGTTAAAGCTGCCGAACGTCCCCCCATGACAGTCGAAGCAGGTAAATGCCGCCCCGGCGCCGCTGGTGACATGCGCCTGCAGGGAATAGCCGACCGCCTGGTGGGGAAAGCGCTGCAGATCCAGCACGGTCAGGGAGGCCTGCGCGCCGCGGTGCTCGGTGTGGCAGTTGTAGCACTGGTGGGATTGGCTCTGCGCCAGCATCACGCGGTGGAAGTCGTCGGCGCTCTGTTCGATCTCCACATGGCAGACCAGGCAGCGGTCGTCCATCCCGCCCACCTCCCAGAAGGGGACATGGCAGGCAGAGCAGCGCCCACCGGTCTCGGCGTGGGAAGCCACACCGCCCACAGAGCGCCCGCCTGCCTGGGCGTTGAGCTCGCCGGGATTGAACAGCACCCCTCCGCGTGCATAGGCAATCCCGCCGATCAGCAGCACGGCCAGCAGCGTGGTAATGATGCCGGTGCTCGAGATGCAACCCAATCGCGTCGTTTTCATGGCATTCCCAGATACCAGGATGGCAGGCGAGTCCCCCGCCGGGGCCGAACCTACCTGAGCAAGGTAGCGTAGTAGATGGCCGCCAGAGCGTGGATAAAGGCGGCGGTGAACAGCACCATGCCGATGGGGATATGCACGGCGTGCCACAACGCCAGCAGGCGCCGGGCGGCAGCCAGCGAGCTCACCTGGCGATACAGGCTGCGCTTGCGGCGGACCAGGCCCTCAAGCTGATCGATGCGGTTGAGCGTGTTAGTGTCCAACTCGCGGCGCGCCCGTCCCCACTCGGAGCGGAAACGCAGATCGCTCAAAGCCCTGCCGAAGATGGCAGCGAAGGTCCCACCGGAGGCTTGAGCCGGTGCGGCGGCGCGTTCCAGGATGGTGCGCGTCCTGGCAGGACCGTCCGCCAGCAGGCGCTGCAGGTCGGCGTCCACCTGCGCGATCTGGGATTCCAGCAGCCCGGCTTCCAGCTCCACACCGTCGGCGGTGCGCGGTACGGCGGTGTAGATATAACGCCCGATGAAACCGCTGAGGACGATCACTGCCGTGAGCAGCATGACGATGCCTGCCAGGCCGTTGAACTTCCAGGAAGAGTGAAGCAGCACCATGAACGGGCCGACCAGGCCGGTGAAGATGTGGAAATCCAGCCAGGCGGACATGCGCCCCCATTGGGCGCGCCGGCTGCGCTTGCGCAGGGAGTACAGGCTCTCGGTCATCAACATCAGCACGAAGCCCAGGATGCCGATCGAATGCCCGAAGAACTCGCGCGCCGGAGGGACGCCTCCCAGCATGGCAACCGTGAAGATATACAGCAGGCTGATGGAGGCAATGGCGATGAATGCCAACCACAACTCACGGTTGCTGCGCGTTATCATTCTTCTTCCACTGCGTCCAAAATTGAGCAATGATCTCAGCCAGCGGGGCCTTGGGCTGCAGCAGCTGCTGGCGTACAGGGCGGATATCTGCCTGGCGGGCCACCATATGCTGTATGGCCTGCGAGAGGGTCTGGTCGCCCATTACAACCGCTCCCAGAAGTGTCTGCTCGCCGACCAGCAGGCGCAAATGATTGACATTAAAATCGGATTGGGCGGCGATGGCATCCGGAAGCTGGCGCCAGATCTCACTGTCGCCGCGGGCGATGCCGAGCAAATCCGGGTCGCGGCCGCCTCCTACCCGCCCGATGATGGTGGTAGTCAGGTTCGCCAGGCGGGTGACGTTGAAGGCAACCGGCTTCAAGTAGGGGATGTGCTGCCCGCTCATGTTCATACCTGCCGTGTGACCCTGGGCGCGGGCCGGCCCCCACAAGCTGTCGAGAACGGATTTCCCGGTAAAGGGGTCATACACCTGGGCCACGTCGCCGGCGGCGTAGACATCTGGAGCGCTGGTTTCCATGTATTCGTTGACCAGGATGCCGCGCTCGATGGTGATCTCTGAGCGCTGCGCCAGCTCGACCCGTGGGCGGATGCCGATGGCCACAGCCACCAGGTCGCAGGCGATCTGGCGCCCATCTTGAGTACGCACGCCTACCACCCGCCCGCCTTTGCCCAGGATCTGCTCGACCTGGGTATGGTAGTGCAGGCGCACACCCTCTTCGACCAGGCGATGCCCGACGATCTTCGATTCGGTCTCGTCCAGGACATTGCTCCAGTAGCGGTCGCCGCGCAGCAGGTAGTGGGTTTTTACGCCGCGGGAAACCAGTCCCTCGACGATCTCCAGGGCGGTGATGCCACCTCCGAGGACGACCGCAGCTTTGGCTTTGCGGGCCAGCTTGAGGATACGTCGGGCATCTTCCAGGCAGTCGAGCTTGACCACGCCCTGCAGCTCACCGCCGGGGTAGTCTATGGGCGCCGCCTGGGCGCCGCTGGCGATCAGCAGGCGATCATAAGCCTGACGGGAGCCGCCCTCAAGCTCGATTTGGTGGGCAGGGGCATCGATGGACCGGGCGCGGGCGCGCAGAAAGCGTACCCCCAGCAGGCGCAGCTCTTGCTCTGTAAATGGGAAAAGCATCGACTCGGGGAGCTCGCCGGTCAGGTAATAGGCCAACCCCGGGCGTGAGTAGTAGCCATGCGGGTCATCGCTGATTAGCAACAGCTCGGCGCGCTCATCCTGACTGCGGATAGCCTGCGCAGCTGCGATGCCTGCCGGCCCGCTGCCGATGATGGCATACCTGCGCATGTCACTCGCCTCCCTGATCCAGCTCGAACAGGTTGGTGCGCTCGAAGCGCAGCACGCCGCGCGGGCAGCGCGCCACACACTCGCCGCAGGTCAGGCAGTGGCTGTCCTTGACCGGCTCACCCAACCAGGCGTGACGGCGTACGTCGATATTGATCGGGCAGTAGTACGAACAGATGCCGCACTGCACACAGCGGGCAGTCTCAGGGACGACATAGCCCTGCACCAGCGCCTGGCGGCGGGTTTTCTCTTGTTTGATCAAGCGTTTCAAATTCATCGGAACCGCGTTGCCCCTCGAAGTATCACATCGAGCCGCTCAGTAAATCATAACATATCGTCAGCACCGGATTGATATTCACATTAGCTGCTCTAGACGCATCCTTGCCTGCAGCCACACAATCGGGACACAAGCAACCGGTGGGTGGATAGACACCCGCGCCAATCCATGACTTGCCCGACGATTATTAATGTTAGTGTGGGAAATGAGGCAAAAGTTGCGGGTAGTTCAAAACACTCATAAAGCTATAATGATCGAATCTTGGTAATTCTCGGAGGCGTAAAAGACCGTCGTAATTAAAAGGTCACTTGATGTTAGGAGAATGTAAACCTTAATATTAAGAGTTATCGGATAAAATATTGGCATTGTGATAGGAAGCATTCATTGCCAGGGTAATCGGCCTGGATCTGATTTGAGCGGAGGTTCCGTATGACGCGAATTTTGCTGGTTGACGATGAACCCTTGATCACCGACTCCTTGAGCTACAGCTTGAAGCGCGAGGGCTTTGAGGTCAAGGCAGTGGGGGACGGGGAGCAGGCGCTCAAGGAGCTGCATGATTTCTCTCCGGATCTGCTCGTCCTGGATATAATGCTGCCCGGTATGAACGGTCTGGAAGTCTGCCGGCGCGTGCGCGCTACCGGATCCACCCCGGTGATCATGCTCACGGCGCGTGGGGAGGAGATGGACCGCATCCTGGGTCTGGAAGTTGGGGCGGATGACTACCTGGCAAAGCCTTTCTCATTCCGGGAGCTGCTGGCGCGCATTCGCTCGATCTTGCGCCGGGTGGAGATGGACCGCCAGACTTCGCAGTTCCAGCCGGTCACCGTTGGCAACCTGACAATCGATCCGATTGCCCGGCGGGCTTTCCGCGGCGCTCAAGAGCTGCAGCTTTCCGCCCGCGAGTTCGACCTGCTCTCGGTCCTGATGCGCAATGCCGGTCGCGCCTTGAGCCGCGAGCAGCTGCTGGGCCTTGTATGGGGGGAAGATTGGATCGGTGACCCACGCACCCTGGATGTCCATGTCCGCTGGCTGAGGTTGAAGATCGAGGAAGACCCGGCGATGCCCACTTATATTCAAACCGTGAGAGGCCACGGCTACCGTTTTGCCGGGCCAGAAGAGCTCGATTGACTGGACCTGGCTGGTGAAAGGGTGAATACAGCCTTTTCCGGAGCCATATACAGCTGAGACAAACCATGTCGAAGTCTCTGCACGCTCGCCTGGTGCGTAATTTCCTGCTGATCGTCCTGATCTCTATCGTCCTGATCTCCATCCTGGCGGCAGGCATCCTACTTTACGTGTGGCGAGATGCGGGGGGCCAAACGCAGATCGACTGGGTGGCGCTCCGGCGGGTCTTCGGCTTGCTGCTGGTAGCGGACGTGCTGGTTTTGATCGTCCTGGGCGTCCTGGCGCTGTACCTGGCCCGCCGCCAATCCGCTCCGCTGGATAACCTGGTGGATGCTGTCGAAGGACTGGCGCATGGCGAGCTGAGCTCATACACGGCAGATCCGGCTGACCCGGTCGAGCTGCGCCGCCTGGTGCAGGCCTATAACGACATGGCAGAGCGCATGCAAGATACCGTCAGCGAGATGCATAGCTTTGTTGCCTACGCCAGCCATGAGCTGCGTACCCCACTCACCTCAATCAAGCTGCGCGTGGAAGCCTTGCGAGACGGCGCCCTGGATGACCGGCCCGTCACGGACCGGTTTTTGTCCGAGATCGAGAGCGAGGTGGACCGGCTGAGCCGCATGGTCAACGATCTGCTCGATCTGTCACGCATCGAAGCCGGCCTGGAAGCCGGGGGTATGTCTCCTCTGAACCTGGCGGTGCTGGCAAATGATGTGTACGAGACCTACCTTGTGCGAGCCGAGAGGGCCGGGGTACACCTCAGCTACACCGCCGACCCCGATCTGCCGCTGATCCTGGGAGAAGAGGACCAACTCCGGCGCATGTTCTATAACCTGGTAGACAATGCCATCAAATACACACCGCGCGATGGCGCGGTAACGCTCAAGCTGCAGCGCAGCCAGGCGGGTGACAAGGTAGAGCTGCTGGTGCAGGATACCGGTTTTGGCATCCCAAAGGAGCATCTGCCGCATATCTTCGAGCGATTTTACCGGGTGGAGGCTACCCGACCGAGGTTTGGCCCGGCGCAGGGCAGCGGGCTTGGACTGGCGATCGCCCGCACCATCGTAGAATCTCATGGGGGGCGCATCTGGGTGGTCAGCCAGATCAGCGAGGGGAGCACCTTTGGAGTGGAGTTTCCCGTCTTTAACGGCGCAAATAAAGCAGTGAAGTAAAAAAGAGGCTGTGTGCCCGAAATACGAGCCAGCCTCTTGCCTGTACATCCGGCGGGTGAGAACGTCTAAGCCGCGACCGAAAGTCCCAGCTCAGAGCCTTATTCGATTGCCTGGCAGCCCGGCATGGAGGAATCTCCCGGTTTGATCAACCAGGAGACATCCTCAACGCGCCGGGAAAATTACTGACTACTTTTCACCGACGCCGAACGTGCCCATTGCCCGTACCCGGCAGCTAACCCGGCTTTGACCCGCCTTAAAGATGTAGTGGGTGGGGCATTCAGTCCATTTATTCAGCCAGGTATCGTAGTAGTAGATGGTCAGCTCACCCCGGTTCCACAAGCGCGTCTCGGGGCCCCTCACCTTGAAGTACACGTACACAGGCCCGATCACGTGAGTGACTTTCTCGCCAGCCGCGTTAGTCAGGCGGGTGCTGATCAGGTGCTGGGTGAATTTTGGCGCATTCGTGCCCGGCAGGTTGTTCCGGTTGACGCGGGTCAGCCTTACGGTGGCATCATATTGACTGTTGGTGAACACCAGGCCCGCTCGCCCGAGGCTCACATCCGTGTCTTCGCCGAAATTAATCGTGCCTGTCTTGCTGGTGCCGCTGGCTGCCAGCGTGGAAAGCATCAGGATGAAAACCAGGACTGTCAGGACGAGTTTTTTGCGATTGACGTTCATTAGAAGGCTCCTTTCTTTCCGCTCCTTGCTGAAGCGCTGCTTGGAAAGCAATTTGCCATACAAAATGGCACAGCTCCCAAATAAAATGATGACTATCAACATTGTACAGGCTATATTGAAATTGTCAACTGTCTATAATGTTGGGTTCCTTTCTCCTCCTCTGGTTAAACCGACCCTAAGGTAATCCAGGCTGGTGTCAAGATAGGCGCATTGGCTGCATCAAAATCGCGGCTGCCTGGCAAAACAAATCGTGCAAGGAGTATGCCATTTTCGCTCGGCTCAGCGGCCCGGTTAGCTGCCCTTCCACTCGGGCTTACGCTTATCGATAAAGGCTGCCATACCCTCTTTCTGGTCCTGAGTGGCAAACAGGAAATAGAAGGCGCGCCGCTCGCCTGCCAGACCATCCTGGAGGAACGAGTCGAAAGCGTGGTTTACCGCTTCTTTGCCCAGGCGGACCGCCAGCGGGGCCCGACTGGCGATCTCAGCCGCCAGCAAGAGCGCCTCGTCCAGATAACGCTCGACGGGCACTACCCGGTTGACCAGCCCAAAGCGCAGGGCCTCGTCGGCGGTCAGGGTGCGGTTGTTGAGCACCATTTCCATGGCAAGGGCTTTGCCAGCCGCACGCGTCAGCCGCTGCGTGCCTCCCGCACCGGGGATCACCCCGATGGTGATCTCCGGCTGACCGAAGCGGGCCGACTCGGAGGCGACGATCATATCGCACGACATTGCCAGCTCGCTGCCTCCTCCCAGGCACCAGCCTGAGACAGCGGCGATGACCGGCTTCTTGATCTTCATGATGCGATCGAAATGGGAGATGTTATCCCGCCCCAGCATCTCGACCGCGCTCGCCTGCGCCATCTCTTTGATATCGGCTCCGGCTGCGAAGGCGCGCTCGCTGCCGGTGATCACAAGTGCCCCGATCGCGCTATCGCCGTCCAACGCCTCCAGCGCCTGCATCAGCTCGCTGACAAGCTGGCTGTTCAGGGCATTCAGCGCCTGCGGGCGGTTCAACCGGACAAGGCCGACGCGCTCGTGACGCTCGACCAGGATGGTTTCGTATTCAGCCATAGGGACCTCCAGGATTGAATGATTGGTTTACTGCTGCCGGTCTCCCCGCCCGCTCTGGCACAAACAGGCAGGCTGTGGAGCGCCGGATTATGCTTTCGGGATCGCCTGGCGCGCCAGCCGGTCCACGCGCTGGTTTACGGGATCACCGGCATGACCGCGCACCCAATGCCACTGCACCTGATGGCTGCGGATGGAGGCGTCCAGCGCCTGCCATAGATCGATGTTGGCGAGCGCCCCGCCCTTGCGCCGCCATTGGCGGGCGCGCCAGCCTGGCAGCCATTCGGTGATACCGCGCTTCAGATACTCCGAATCGGTGAAAAAGTCGACCCGGCAGGGACGCCTCAAAGCCTGGAAGGCCTGAACCGCGGCGCTGAGCTCCATGCGGTTGTTTGTAGTTTGCGGCTCTGAGCCGGTGAGGATCTTTTCCTGGCTGCCGTAGCGCAGCAGGGCCGCCCACCCTCCCGGACCGGGGTTCGGGTCGCAGGCGCCATCGGTGTAGATCGTCACGGCAGGCAGGTCGCTGGGTGTGCTCATATCTGCTTACCGGCTGAGCCGGTACAGCTCAGCCGCAGTGCTGTCCAGGAGCTGGACGGTAGCAGGCAGCTGTTCCATGGTGAAGTACCAGCGAAAGAGCTGGGTGACGGCGTCGCTCAGCGCCCAGCGCACATCGCGCCAGGAAGGGTCATCAGGCTCGGCGCGGGCCGCCGGGATCAGATCGGTGGCAGCCTTCCACTGGGGCGAGATCGACGGGCGGTAGCTGATCAGGTAGTCCAGGGTGGAGGCTCGCAGCGGGAAGCTGCTGGTAGCCGCGACCAGATCCGCCTGGTTGATGGGCGAGGACATCCAGCGTGCAAACAGCCAGGCTGCCAGCTCCACTTCAGGGCTGGATTTCAAAACCATGTAGGATGGGCCATAGACGCTTATTGTCGGGCTCTTGGTGGGGGACGGGAATGGGATCACCGTCCATTGATCCCAGCTGCCTGCTCTTCGCATAGCCGACTGTTGGTAAGGGATGCCGGTCAAGCTCCCGGCAGCCAGCAGTCCCCTGCGCTCTGCAAACTCCTGCTCCGCAAGCTGGTTTTCCGGCAGCCAGGCGCAGCCCTTTTCATAAAGCTGGCGTAAGAACGTGAATGCCCCTGTGACTGCGTCGGTGTCCAGCTGGTACCCCCTGCCATTCTCCCTGGTTACCGGGCTGCCGTATGCGTGCAGCCAGCCCAGCACGGCAGGATAATCGCTGGAGATGATCCAACCGCCGGTCTGGTCGTTATCGGGATCATCGTCCTGCAGGTTGGCCTGTGCAGCTGCGCAGACCTGCGCCTCGAACTCTTCAGGGGTGGCAGGTGGGGCATCAAAACCCAGCTCCCCGGCCCAGCTTTCGTTGTAATACAGCGCCTGACCCGACCGCAGGGCTGGCAGGCTGGTGCGGCTGCCGTCCGCCCCCTCCTGCTCCCAGAAGACAGGGAAGAAATCGGCCCGCTCCTCGCTGTCCAGTCCGTATTCTGGGTCATCGATATATTCGTTGAGATCAACCAGGACGTCCTGCCAGCTCGATGCCTGATAGGTGAAAGCGCTGATGAGATCCGGCGCGCCGCCTTCCTCCAGAACGGCTGCCACCTGCTCTTCCAGGGCGTCGTAGCTGCTCAAGCTCGCGGCTTGCACCACAATTCCCCACGGATTGGAAGAGTTGAAATTGCTCACCAGATCGGCGACGGCTCCATCTGCATCCTCGCTCCATGCGTGCCAGAACTGTACCTGCAGACCGTCCAGTTTGTCTGGGTCGATGCCCAGGTCGCTGGTCGCCAGGGGAGTCCGAGTGGGCGCCAGCGGCACCCTGCGCGTCGGCGAGACTGTCCCGGTCAGGCGGCCTTCGGCGGTTGGGCTGGCTGTCCCGGGCAGACGTGTGGGGCTAGGAGCCGGCTGGCAGCCTGCCATGAGCAGGGCGCACACCAGGGCTGCCTGCAGTCCCGCAATCGCCTTTGGATTTGGTAGAATTCTCGGGGTGCTCAATTTATCAGAGCCGCCTTATCTGTTCACCGACCAGCCTGGAGATGTGAGAGAGCGAAGTCGCCATACCCTGGTCAGTTGATCACCGGTTGTCCATAGTTTATCATCTCTTGATGCCTGGAGAGGGTGAGTTTGATTATGCCTGGATCGTTGCTTATCACGGGCGCCTCGACCGGAATCGGTCGGGCGTGTGCATACTACCTGGATGAAATGGGCTACCAGGTTTTCGCGGGAGTTCGCCAATTGAGCGATGGCGAGGCCCTGAAAAGCCAGGCCTCCGACCGGCTGACTCCGGTGCTATTGGATGTTACGGATGAGGGCACGATTGCTCGCGCCCTCCGGCAAGTGCAAGATGGCGTGGGAAGCGGGCTGGTGGGGCTGGTGAACAACGCCGGGATAGCCGCGGCCGCACCCCTTGAGTTCATCCCGCTGGACGTGCTGCGCCGGCAGATGGAGGTCAACGTGATCGGACAGGTGGCTGTCACCCAGGCGTTTCTGCCGCTGCTGCGACAGTCGGTGGGGCGGGTGGTTTTTATCAGCTCGATCAGCGGGCGGGTGGCATCCCCGCTGCTGGGCCCGTATGCGGCCTCCAAGTTCGCCCTGGAGGCCCTGGCTGACACGCTGCGCCGCGAGCTGTATCCCTGGGGGCTGAAAGTGTCGGTCGTCGAGCCGGGGCGCGTAGATACGCCTATCTGGGAGAAATCGGTGGCGGCTGCCGATGGGCTGGTGGAGCGCCTGCCAGCCGAAGCGCATGCTCTGTATGGAGCGATGTTCGCCAGGAACCGCCTCAGCGCCCTCAGACCGTACCGCGGCGCCCCGGTTGAGGCGGTTGCCAGGGCTGTGGCGCATGCCCTCACATCACGCCGCCCGAAGACGCGCTACCTGGTCGGCCGCGATGCCCGCCTGGTGGCGCCGTTCCTGCGCCTGCTGCCCGATTGGCTCCTCGACAGGTTGATGGTTTCACAGCGGGGATTTGAGACGAAATCCCTTGACATATAGATAATCGTCGATTAGAATGGCAACATATAGAAGGTTATCGATATGTCTAAGCAGCCCACACCTGTCGAGTTTGCCAAAGCCCTGGCGGATGACACCCGCCAGAAGATCATGAGCCTGTGCTGCTGCCAGTGGTTGAACGTGGGCGAGATTGTGGATGCCTTGCAGGTCTCCCAGCCCACAGTTTCACACCACTTGAGCATCCTGCGCGCCGCCGGATTGGTCAATGTGCGCCGGGAGGGCAAGCAGGTCTACTACACCTTGGATCAAGCCCGCATGGCACAGGGTTGCTGTGTCCTGGCGGAAAATTTTGCTCCGGATCATGAGCTGACCCTCGAACCGCCTAAGAGCTAATCTCTCTTTTTTTGAGGTGATATATCGAAATATTTACATACGTTATTACAATAAATACCGAATACCTGATTGCCCAGTTGCCTAATTA
>CAZGIX010000104.1:0-15444 GCA_964525785.1 uncultured Anaerolineaceae bacterium | reverse complement strand
ATCGTTACCAGAAAGGAGAGCTTTATCAATGGACCCGAAGTTCAATCTACGTAAAGCCGCCATTCGCGGTGGGCTGGTCACCGCGCTGTGCCTGGGCGGCGGATTGCTGCTTGGGTTTGCGGTCGGCATCCTGGTCAGCGAGCTGCCCATGCACGTCCCGGAGCGCACCCGCAATCTGTTCTCTGCCCTGCCGGCGTTAGGCACCATGATCGCCGCCAGCGCGGTATGGGGCTATGCCATGAGCCGCCTCTCTGGCACTGGCAATACCAGGCGCATGACCTGGGCGGGGGGGGTGAGCTTTGCTCCTTCCCTGATCCTGGCGGCGATGATGCTCGGCAGGCTGGAGGTCGCCATCGTCGAACGCGGCGGCGGTCCGGACCTGCCGGTGCACGTGGTGTTCACATTGCTGTTTGTACCGGCTGCGTTTTTGATCGCCGGGATAGGCGGACTGGCGTTGGGCCTGGCCCAGGGTGATGCGCGGCTGGCAGGCAGGATGGCGCTGGGCGCAGCCACAGCCGGCGGTCTGGCTTTCCTGGCTGTGAATCTGTCCATGCAGGCTCTCGGCTGGGTGGTGGGAGCGCCGGGCGCGGCTGAGCGTTTTACCATGCTGACGGTGATGATGGTCAGCAACCTGGGGACAGCCCTGGCGGGCGGCGCCGTGCTGGGGGTGCTGCTGCACCGCCATGCTCTGGCGGAGGAGTGTACCCATGCGGATCGCCTTAAGCTTGCCAGCATGCAATCCAGCGATTTCGGAAATCCTTAAAATGGGTGAAGTTCAGGTCCACCAAGGAAAGCGACTATGATGGCGCAATCCGCTGCGCCAACTCGATTGCCCCGCCAGTGGCTCTGGCAGGCGCGCCTAATCTGGTTCCTGATCCTGGGATTGGCGCTCTGGAAACTTATTCTCGGAACGCCCCTGATCTATGCAGAAAAGATCACTGTTTGCACCGGCACGGCCCAGGAGTGCGTCGAAGGCATCTCTCCCACAGCGGAAGACGACGAGGCCATACAGGCGGCTGGTCTTTCAATCGGGCAGTACGCCCGACTGGCGATGGTGTTTCGCTTGTTTGAGGTCGTCGTATGGTTTGGTACTGGTTTGCTGATCTTTTCCCTCCGCTCCGACGACTGGATGGCCCTGGCGGTTTCGGCGATGATGATCTTGTTCACCAGCGGACAGGCCAGCGACCCGATTTCCAGGGCTTATCCCAACCTGGATTGGCTCGCACAGTTAGGATTCAGTTTACAAAACGCTCTTTTATTCTTATTCATTGGTCTGTTTCCCAACGGGCGATTCGCGCCGCGCTGGATGAAGTGGTACTGGATAGCGATGATCGCTTTAGCGCTGCTATCGGATTTTATTCTACAAAGCCTGATCCCGTGGGCTGAATGGCTCTGGCTGCCTGGCTGGCTCTCTTTTTTGATACTCGGTCCCTACTCTCAAATTTACCGCTACCGGAAAACCTCCAACCCAGTCGAGCGAATCCAGACCCGCTGGGAGGTGTTCGGGTTTGGGGCCATGGCAGGCTTGATTCTGATTGGAGCAATCCTACAAATCGTGGGACTGGTCCCTGATTTCGTGATGCAAGACTTTTTCTTTGGTCTGGCCAGCCTGGCGATCCCGGTCAGCGTGGGGATCTCCGTGCTGCGCTACCGGCTGTGGGATATCGACGTCATCATCCGCCGCACGCTGGTCTACGGCGCGCTGACCGCTACCCTGGGGCTGGTCTTCTTCGGCAGCGTGGTGCTGCTGCAGTCCCTGGTGACCGCGGTCGGCGGTCAGCAGTCAGCGGTCGTCACCGTCGTCTCCACCCTGCTCATCGCCGCCCTGTTCACCCCCTTGCGCCGCCGCATCCAGAATGACATCGACCGGCGCTTTTTCCGCAAGAAATACGACGCCGAGGTAATCATGGCGGCTTTCGGAAGCAGCCTGCGCGAAAAGGTGAACCTGGAAGACCTGCAAACCCAGATTACGGCTGTCGTGGAAGAGACCCTGCAGCCAGAGCACCTGTCGCTGTGGCTGCGTCCGGTCAGGCGGCTAGGCGCTGAACAGGGACAGCAGAGGTCGGTCGGCGGTCAGCCGTCGGCGGTCATCTCAGCCCTCTCCGTGGCAGAGGATACCTTTGCAAACCGCCATATATAATTTTTAAACGCAATAAAATTTTTAGCGGTTTGCTTAAGTGATTGGCCGGTTTTGCATGACTTTTATGTAAACATACTTTCGGCCAATCACACTTGCAGCAGCCTCGCTGACCATACACAAGAAAAAATGACATCCCGATTCTATATCACAATTTCTAAAGCCGGGTATAATTGCGAGAAACATTACCTGCATGGGTGGATATTTCGCGGGGCCGATCCCGGTTCGGATGGCGCAGTTGCCAGCCCGAGAATCGCAAAAAAATCGCCACGCCATATAACTTTAAGGAGGATTGGAGATGCGGATATTTCTGAAGTGGCTGGGAATAATCCTCGGGGGGCTGGTCATGCTGGCGCTGATCGCACTGGCATCGATTTACTTTATCACCGAAGCCCGGATTAACAAGATTTACGATGTCCCTGCTTCTAGCATCGCTATCCCGGAGCAGCCCGAGCTTGGTGAGCGCAAGTTCCCGCTGGTGGTGGTCGATTTCTGCCGGGACTGTCACGGGCCAAACCTGGCCGGGCAGATTATGGAAGACGACCTGCTCATCGGACGCCTGGTCTCAGCCAACCTGACCGCCGGTAAGGGCGGCATCGGCGCCGAGTTCACCCCCCAGGATTGGGCGCGCGCCATTCGCCACGGCGTCGGCAGGGATAACCGCTCGCTGATCGCCATGCCGTCCAACGAGCTCAGCACCATCAGCGATGAAGACCTGGGCATCATCATCAGCATCATCAAGAGTACGCCGCCGGTCGATAACGAGCTGCCGGAGACCCGCCTGGGACCGATGGGCAGATTCTTCCTGCTGCAAGACCTGCCCGTGCTGACAGCCGAGTTCACCGACCTGAATTTGCAGGCCGTGAGCATGCCGGAGCCAGGAGTGACAGCTGAATATGGCGAATACCTGTCTCACCTGTGCTCCTTGTGCCACGGCAAGGATTTCTCCGGTTCTAACGAGCCAGGCGCCGGGCTGAACCTGACCCCCGCCGGCGACCTGGGCGGCTGGAGCGAGACCGATTTCATGAACACCCTCCGCACCGGCATGACCCCGGATGGCAAGACGCTTGACCAGGAGATGATGCCGGTGGGCATTTACGGAAAGCTGAGCGATGATGAGCTCAAGGCGATCTGGCTCTTCCTGAAAACCTTGCCGCCGGTGGAGACCCCTACCGCTACCCCAACGGGATAATCTTGTGACGACTGAGACAGGCAAATTGGATCGCGGCAATCAATACACAGGCGCAGGGCAGAGATGGCGGGCGCTTACCAGGCTCCTATGGGTGGCGGTCACACTGCTGACGCTCGTGGTGCTTGGCGCCGGCTTACCGGCGCGCTTTGCACACATCATGCAGACAGTCGATCGGCGTCCCTTGCTCGAGCTAGAGATATCGACTGCCTCCTATGCAGCCTACGTGATCGCCCTGGATGTGATCGTCGTGCTGGCGCATGTTGCCATTGCAGCATTTATCTTTTTGCGCAGACCCGACGACCTGATGGCGGTGTTTGTCTCGATCACACTGGTGACCAATGGCAGCATCCTGCCACTGACGCAGTTGTTCACTGTCGCCGGATTGGAGCCGTTCTGGCTCCTCCTGGACCGGGTGCCCATCTTTGTGGGCATGGTTTCAAGCATCGTGGTGCTCTATATCTTTCCAGATGGACGCTTTGTGCCACAGGCGACGCGGCTCCTGGCTTTGACCTGGGCGGCATTAATGTTCTTTGCCATCTTCACACCTGGCTCGCCCTTGAGCATGGCGACCTGGCACATCCTGATCCAGTTCGTGGTGGTGATTGCCTGGGCGGGTACGGGCATGTTCGCCCAGGTTTTTCGCTACGAGAATGTCTCGCGACCGATCGAGCGCCAGCAGGCTAAGTGGGCGCTATTTGGCCTCTTTGCCGCTACTGTGGGGCCGGTGCTGGTGCTGGCAAACGTCCAGGCCGATATGATCTCTCCGGCGGTGCCAAACGTGCTCTACCAGCGCATGGGCAGCGGCTTCTTCACCCTGTCTTTTTTGGTCAGCATGGCTGGATTGACCGTTTTCAAGCTCGCTTCGCTGCTGTTCCCGCTCACATTCGCCATCGCCGTCCTGCGCTACCGCCTGTGGGATATCGATCTCATTATCCGCCGCACGCTGATCTACGCGGCGCTATCCGGCGCCCTGGTGCTGGTCTACCTGGGCAGCATCGTCCTGTTCCAGGAGGTGCTGAGCGCATTCACCCGTGCCTCGGAGCTTGCCATCGTCGTCTCCACCCTGGCAACGGCGGCCCTCATCAGCCCGCTGCGGCGCCGCATCCAATTTGGCATCGACCGGCGCTTCTATCGCAACCGCTACGATGCCGAGAAGATCCTGGCGGCCTTCAGCGCCAGCCTGCGCGACCAGGTGGATCTGGACGAATTGAAAGACCGCCTGCTGGTGGTGCTCGAAGACACCTTGCAGCCGGAACACACCAGCCTGTGGCTGAGACCGACCGGCGAGCAAGAGCGAGCGCAAGACATCTCCCCCCCGTCGATCTATTCAAGGTGATGCATCAATGGCTCAAGGGGCTGGGATCATCCAGGCAGCGGGGCCACGCGGCTGGTGAGCGGCGGAGTCGCGGTGCCCTACGCCAAATCAGCGGATGCTGAGCGGTTTGTTAACGAATTCGTGCGCGCTTTGAACCAGAGGTAGCCTGGTCGGGAGGCAGTCGATGACCTGGATCAGCTTATTGGTATTTATCCACGTGATGGCGGCATTTATGATGGTGGGCGGCATGGTCGGGCGCGAGGTCACCCGGGGCCAGATGAAGAAGACCAGCGATTTGAAGGTATTCGCCGAGATGTCAGCCTTGGCGGGGCGCTTCGACACCCTGGTGGTTCGCCCTGGCAGCACCCTTGTCGTCCTGGCCGGGATCATCCTGGCGGTGGTCGAAGGCTGGCCGATCTTCGGCTTCCTGCAGGGGGGCGCATCTAACTGGCTGTTGGTCACCATCCTGCTGCTGCTGAGCGTCATCGCGGCGATCGCTTTCATCTTCGTGCCGCGCGGGAAAACCTTCGAGAAAGCACTGCAGGACGCGATCGCCAGGGGCGAGATCATTCCCGAGCTGCGGGCAACATTTCAGGACCCTGTCGATCGCTGGGCGCACCGCTGGGAAGAGATTGCGGTGGCTGCGATCATTTATTTGATGATTGCCAAGCCATTCTAACGATAGGATGAATTTGCTCCTGCAACCACCCCGGCTGATAATATTTTTACAGGTTCTATCTTCGTAACGCCATTCGTAACGATTGAAGGACGCCCGGTCTGTATAATCACTCTGTAAGCTGGAGAAGATGAGAATATGACGGCAAATCCACCTAAATCCTGGCGCTCCCTGTTCGCCAAGCAGGCAGTCGAGACCCCGCAGGCAGACTGGCTGGCCAGAGAAAAACCCAGCCGGGCGCAAACTCTGGACCTGGACCTGGCCTCCGACGACCCACTGCTGGCTCACTTCCTCAATGCGCCAGGTGTGGTCGAGATCGACCGGCTTGAGCTCGATTCTCCCGCCCTGCGCAAGCTCAAACAGTCGGGGGTCAAGATAACCGTGCCGCTGGTCAGCCAGGGGGAGCTGATCGGCTTGTTGAACTTGGGCGGGCGCCTGAGCGAACAAGATTACACCACCGACGATCGCCGCCTGCTCAACACCCTGGCGACCCAGGCTGCCCCGGCCCTGCGCGTGGCGCAGCTCGCTCGCCAGCAGCAAATCGAGGCCCGCGAGCGTGAGCGCATGGAGCAAGAGCTGCGGGTGGCGCGTGTCATCCAGCAGACCCTGCTTCCCAAGACGATGCCGGAGCTGAAGGGCTGGCAGTTCGATGCGCTGTGGCAGCCGGCGCGCGCCGTCAGCGGCGACTTTTACGATTACCTGTTATTTGAAGATGGTCGCCTGGGGCTGGTAGTGGGCGATGTCACCGACAAAGGCGTGCCAGCCGCCCTGGTTATGGCAACTACCCGCAGTATTATACGAGCAGCTGTGGAGCACTATTCTTCACCGGGGGAGATCCTGGCTTATGTGAACGAGATGTTGTGCCCCGACATTCCGCCCAATATGTTCGTCACCTGCCTGTACATGATCCTCGATCCCGCCAGCGGCTACCTGCGCTTTGCCAATGCCGGTCACAACCTGCCGGTGCGTCTCTCACGCGGCGAGGTGATCGAGCTGCGCGCCACGGGCATGCCGTTGGGTCTCATGCCAGGCATGGTATACGATGAGCACGAGGCCCGCCTGCAGCCCGGCGAAGGGCTGCTGCTGTACAGCGATGGTCTGGTCGAGGCGCACAATGCTGGCGGCGATATGTTCGGCTTCCCACGATTGCATGACCTGCTGGCAAACCGGGGCAGCCTGGGCGACCAGGCTGGGGCTGAGCTGATCCAAATGCTGACCCAGCAGCTCTCCGAGTTTACCGGCCCCGATTGGGAGCAAGAAGACGACGTGACCTTTGTTACCCTGGTGAATTTGCCCCTTGAATATGAGCTTGACCAACCTGTCCCAACTGCGTCTGAGAGCTGGACCGCCCTGGCTGAGTTCAGCCTGCCCAGCGAGCCTGGCAATGAGCTTCAGGCTATGGAAGAAGTCGCCCGCCTCGTGCAGGGATTGGAACTGACAAAAGATCATCTGGAACGCTTGAAGACTGCGGTGGCAGAAACCACCATGAACGCCATGGAACACGGCAACCAGTACCGGGAGGATCTGCCAGTAGAGATCCAGGTGCACAAATCCTCATCTGCAATCAGGGTGCGCATCAGTGATCGCGGCGGCGGGCACCCCATCCCTGATCCCGAAGCGCCGGATCTGGAAGCCAAGCTGTCGGGCTTGCAATCCCCGCGCGGCTGGGGGCTGTTCCTGATCAAGAACATGGTCGACGAAATGCATGTTTATACAGACGATGTGCACCACACCGTTGAGCTGATCTTCAAGCTAGAAGGAAACCCGCTATGAACCACGCCTTTGGAGCTAAAGTGCGCCGGCACTCGGGACTGACGGTCCTCGATCTGTCCGGTGAGATCAATGCCTTTGCCGACCAGGAGCTGGATGCGGCTTATACTGAGGCCGAGAGCACTGGGAGCCAGACCATCCTGCTCAACTTCGAGAATGTGAACTACATCAATAGCACCGGCATCGCTTTGATTGTCGGGCTGCTGGCGCGCGCCCGCAAAGCTCAGCGTCGGTTAGCGGTATGTGGGCTAAGCGATCACTACCGGGAGATTTTCCAGATCACCCGCCTGGTGGATTTTATGAGCGTTTATCCCGACGAAGCCAGCTTGATGGCCGAAATGAGCTAAAATAAGACGCTGCCCGGAAGGGGAAAGCAGCCCTGATAACCACATTGAACCAATCTAAAGATCAAATCCAAGGAGATAAACACATGTCGAATGTGAAAGTGAAGATGGATGTCCGCATGGCGAATGAACATACCGGCATCATTGATATTCAGGGAGAGATCAATGCGTTTGCCGAGAACATCCTCATGGATGCCTACACTCAAGCCACCAGCCGGGGCGCCAATACGATCGTGCTGAACTTCAGCGGGCTGGAGTATATGAACAGCTCCGGGATCGGCCTGCTGGTCACCCTATTGATCCGCGCCAACCGCCAGAAACAGCGCCTGGTTGCCTGCGGGCTCTCGGAGCACTACCGCCAGATCTTCGAGCTCACCCGGCTGAATGAAGCCATTGGCATCTTTACCACCGAGGCTGAGGCGTTAGCCGCCTCCGGTTGATCTCCCTTCGTCTCCCTCATCTGGATGCCATATGACCACACCCCCCTCTCCACCGGAAAAGAATGACCCCCGCCAGTCTGCCTGGTCGCCGCCTGTTGACCGCATCAAGGTGACCGGTGCGCCGCAGGGCGCCATGAACCTGAATGTAGAGGGGCGCCATCTCGTCTCTCCCTTGCAGGGATTCGGGCAGATGTGGCAGAAGACGTTCAAGATGCGCCTGAGCGGGGTGAAGATGACCCCTGCACAGGTCATGCAGGTCTGGAAAGAGAACTTCCAGCGCTTCCAGCCTCCCGAAAATCGTTTCCTCCCCTCCATGGTAGGCATCCAGCCGGGCGAGACCCTGCTGATCGAGGCCAAAGTACCCGCTTTTCCGGGGACACCCAGCATCCTGCCGGTTGCAACTGGCGTGATGGTCCTATACGCCGATGACGAAATGTTCACCGTCATGAACCCAGAAGGACATCCCCTCTCCGGTTGGAACACGTTCAGCGCCTATGAAGAAGAAGGCTGCGTGGTGGCCCAGGTGCAGGAGCAATCGCGGCCCAGCGATCCGCTCTATGAGTTCTTCTTCCGCTACTTCGGCAGCTCAGCCCAGCAGGATAAGATCTGGATCCATGTGCTTACCTCGCTGGCTGATTTCCTTGGGGTGAAGGGACAGGTGGTGGTCAGCAAGACCCTGATCGATCCCGGGGTGCAGTGGTCCCAAGCCAGGAATATCTGGCACAACGCCGCCATCCGCACGGTCTTTTATGTGCTCGCCGCACCCATACGCTGGGTGCAGAAGCCGTTCAAGCGGCAGAAAGAGTAAGCGCAGTGCTTTCGCGGCTAGCCGCGGCTAGCCACGGCCGGTCGGGAAAGCTGTAACGAATAGACATGCCCGCCTCCAACGCGTATGACGCTGTGATTGTCGGCTCCGGACCGAACGGATTGGCCGCGGCCATTACTTTGGCGCGTGCCGGCCTGTCTGCGCTCGTCCTGGAAGCCAGGGACACCATCGGCGGTGGCACGCGCACCCAGGAGCTGACCCTTCCGGGCTTCCTGCATGATGTGTGCTCGGCGATCCACCCGCTCGGTCTGGCTTCCCCATTTTTTAAGCAGCTGCCGCTCCAGGAATATGGGCTGGAGTGGGTGCATTCCCCGGCTTCGGCAGCCCACCCGCTGGATGGCGGCCGGGCTGTCCTGCTGGAGCGCTCGATCCCCGACACTGCCGCACAGCTTGGCAGCGATATGCCGGCTTATCGCCGCTTGATCACCCCCCTATCCGACCAGCTGGATATCCTCACCAACGATCTGCTCGGTCCCCTGCCGCTGCCTCCCCAGCATCCGCTGGCGACCGCCTTGTTTGGCTTGAAAGCCATCCGCTCCGGGCGCGGCTTCGCCCGCAGCCGCTTTGTCGACGAGCCCGCCCGGGCATTATTTGCTGGTATGGCAGCCCACTCGCTCATGCCATTGGAACGCCCGATCACGGCTTCTTTTGGGTTGGTGATGCTGATGATGGGGCACCGCGGCGGCTGGCCCCTGGCAAAGGGCGGCTCGCAGCACATCACCGGGGCGATGGCGAGCTACCTGCGCTCCCTGGGTGGCGAGATCATCACCGGTCAGACGGTGACTGCGTTGGATGAGCTGCCGCCTGCCAGGGCGGTGCTGTTCGACACCTCGCCGCGTGAGGTGCTCAGCATAGCCGGGGAGCGCCTGCCCGCAGGCTACCGCTGCCAGCTCGAGCGCTACCGCTACGGAGTCGGCGTGTGCAAGGTGGATTTCGCGCTGGATGGGCCGGTCCCCTGGCAGAATCCGGCCTGCGCCCGGGCTGCTACGGTCCACCTGGGCGGCTCTCTAGAGGAGATTGCAGCCTCGGAGCGGGCGATCTGGCAGGGAGAGCATCCCGAAAGACCCTTCGTCCTGCTTGCCCAGCAGTCGCTGTTTGACCCCTCGCGCGCTCCGCAGGGCAAACATACCGCCTGGGCTTATTGTCACGTGCCTAATGGCTCCACAGTGGATATGACCGCCCGTATCGAGGCCCAGATCGAGCGTTTCGCCCCGGGTTTCGGCGAGCGCGTACTGGCACGCCATACCCGCCTGGCTGCCGATTGGGAGAGCTACAACTCGAACTACATTGGCGGTGACATCAACACCGGCGTGCAGGATATCTGGCAGTTCTTCACCCGCCCTGTCCTCAACCTGGTACCGTACCGCATACCGGTCAAAGGATTGTACCTGTGTTCATCTGCTACCCCGCCGGGCGGCGGGGTGCACGGAATGTGCGGCTACCACGCCGCCCGCACGGTTTTAAAAGACCTTAAGGTTCCTGGTTAACATCCCCCTTCACCGCCCCTGCGACGGGTCACATTCTGGTAAATACCAGACAGCACCGGCTGCAAATGGGGCAGGTTCCCCGTCCACTTAAATAACAGCGAAATTGGCGATATCTCGGATTGTTCCAGATCTCCCGTAAGGGCTGGTCCCGCACATTTCCGGCATGGTACTCCCGGCAGATCCCGACCTCACCATCTGGATAGATCTTCATCGTCTGCCAGACACATCGCGAGCTGCGTACTTTGACAAGCTGCTCGGGTTGGTGGTAGTAAATCCTCGTCTCCTCACGGTTCAATTCGGGATATTCGTTT
Organism: uncultured Anaerolineaceae bacterium; assembly: GCA_964525785.1. Classification (GTDB taxonomy): domain Bacteria; phylum Chloroflexota; class Anaerolineae; order Anaerolineales; family UBA4823; genus JAQBDA01. Next base: position 4,946 of record CAZGIX010000104.1, on the reverse strand, counting down.
ACCAGGAGGCGAGGCTTTCTCTTGCGGATAGAACGTAACGACTCGTACACGCAGTCGCTGTCAATCGCCTGTGTGTTGACCTGCCATAAAACACGACCAGATTGGGGTAGGTCTGGATCACCCTGCTGGTCCAGGATCATTTGATCCGTTTGGATCCATAGATGATTGAAGTTGAGAATATCCACGCCTAATGCTTCCGCCTGAATGGAGGAATTTTCCAATTTCTTGTAATTAATATCTGTGATAACAGTCGAGATCGCCACTAGGGGACGGTCAGCCCTCTTCAAGACTTCCTGGATACCTGATATTGCTCTCCCAAAAGCCCCCGGGCTGCGGATTTGGTCATGGATTGCCTGGTCACCATCGATAGATACAACCAGCAGGTCCAGCTTGCTCTCGCACAGTGACGCCGCTTTTGATTGCAGGAAAGTGCCATTGGTCGTCAGAGAACAAAAAAAGCCGCGGCGCTTTATTTCATGGATCATATCCAGGACCTTCGAGTGAAGCAATGGTTCCCCTCCAGTCAATCCGATCATGGGTTTTCCCGGGCAGGTATCCAGGATGCGCTTGAACACCTCCAAGGACATGAAACCGGCTCGGTTCAACCTGAATTCTGGCGACTCACTATAGGAATATTGGCACATCCGGCATCGCAGGTTACACCGGTCAGTGATCATAATGCTGATGGACCGTGGGGCAAAGCTTCGACCACCCAGCAGATGTCTTTCTAGCGGATGAATGGTGGACCTGGCTGCATTGGTGACCAGGTGATAGGAGACAGAAGGATTCTGAGCCAATCCTTTAATCACTTTTGGTACATCCCTGTAATCCATAAATACCTCCTAATAGACCTGCCGTTGGACTCTCCGCCCGACCAGCCCGCACCCTCCATCATGATCGTCGATTTCCATTCCGGGTGATGATCGTTTTATCTTTTCCTCTTCAACCAGTTTTTATGCAACTTACCTTCGGCGAATTGTATAGATGGTCACGGTAGCCTGATAGTTTATTGTAGGTTGGTAACCAACCAACCAGCGCTCGCGATCGATTTGAAATACTTTTTCTTGCTGGAGTTCGAAAAAGTTGCCCTGGCTCAGCCCTGACGCTTTGAGAATATCGATGACACCGTCGTCAGTCGTGCCTGGTCGTCCAGGAACTGCCAGGCAATCGACATTACTTTCAAGGAGATACTGTTCGAGCCGGCCTGTTTGGTACCATTCTATTAAATCCGGATTGACCAGCCCACCCAGGTCTACCAGCGGGCGCTGGCCGTAATATCGTAAGGCGCCCACATCAAACGCAGCACAAATCTCACCTTGAGGGATTTGCTCCCGGATATAATCCGCGGCAGCGATGCGCACATTGAGCATATGATCGATGTTGGAGTCATATACGCGGTTCCAATAAACCGTATTTGCCACAGCAATGATGGTTACCCCGGCAGAGAACCAATATCGATACCGGGATTGGCGTACAAACCGGATCCCCAGCGCCAGGGCAAGCCACAAGACAATATGGTTTAAACTGGCGTAACGGCTGGCGGTTCCAAGGATGGGCAGGTAGATCATATAACTGATGTTGTGCAGGATCATCCAGGACAGGAAGATAATCAGCGGTAATCGCGCCTTATCCTTCTCCCAGCCCTTTGTTTTGATAAAAAATACCATTCTTCTGAGGCTGATCCATAGCAAGGGAAGGACCACAGTTGCCAACCCGAAAATTGCCCAGATCGACAGCTTATAACTGAAGGAACCTAACCCAGGGTTGATTTCGAGATAAGGGCCAGGCAAAGCAAATCCACCCAGGATAAACTCAACCGCGTATCCAATCCACATCAATGGATAAGCCAGTCCAGGCAAATGGCTAAGCCAGGCCAGCGGCTCCACGCGTTCCGTAGCGATTTGGATTGAGATGATATTGCTGAAATGCCTGCCAATTCCGCTGGTTGGGAGAAGATATCCGGTGCGCAGCCACAGGTAGAGGATCCACGGACCAGCAATCAAGACACTCACCCCTCCTGCGACCAGCAAGCCGCGCTGGATCGTCTTGCGGCGCAAGATATCAAATCCCCCGATCACCAGGAGCAGGATGACCCCTTCAATGCGGGTGATGACCAGCAGCCCCAGCGCCACTCCCAGCCATCCCCATCTCTGCTCGCGATAACACAGCAACGTCAGGATCCCCAGCGCCAGGAACAACATCGTCTCCATGCCACTCAATGCAAACCAGATCATGTGCCCAGACAGGATCACCAGCAGGGCGACAACTAGGGACACCCAGGGCAGAAGAAGGGGGCGCAGCAGTTGGTATAATCCTGTACCCACCACAGCCAGTCCAGTCAGCCCGAACAGCTTGGCAGTCCAGTGCATGGAAAGTCCGGCCCAATGTGCAGCTGTCAGGATCAAGACCCACAGCAAGCTGGACGAGCCAACCCCTTTCTCACCCTGGTCATTGAAGAAGAGCCTGCCGTGCTTAGACAGGTTGCTGGCATAGATAAAGTGAATATAACTATCATCCATGGGGAACTCGAGCGGCGAGGGCCACAGGAAAACACACGCGACAGCCAGGATGGTTGACACCACCACAATCTGGGGTAGCCAGCTCCACACATCTGCCGCCAGCGCCAGGTCCGAAAGAGTTGCGCGATCTACTTGCCTTTTCATCTTTGGGAATCGGAGTTGCCTCATGTCCATGAGAACCTCCCTTCCGTATCCATTCCCATTGTTACGGATGAAAAGTGCCAAAACAAGTAGATTAACTGCCAAAAGGCGCCAGATTGGTTTTACTGATCCTTACACACTCAGTCATTTTTGGGGAGGATGCACAACCATCGCCAAACCAGCGGCGAAAATTGCCGCGATCACCACCATAGTAGGGAAGCTGACCATCCGGTCAGCGACCATATTCAACAGCATCCACAGGAAGGCGAAGTTATAGCGAAGGGTCAAGAAACCGAACATGTAGATCAGAGCGTATAGCATCAATCCGCCTAACGCGAAGAAGATGAAATCAAAGATCCTCCCCAACCCTTTTTGACCTCCGATCAGGAACCAGAACAACAGCGGGACGATGAACAGAAGTGAGAAGGGATTGAAGGCTGTGATATAAACAGCAGCTAGTCCCGTGACGAACAGGGATAAGCTTTTAATCACTCCAAAAGGAGGTTGCTCGCTTGGTCTCGCTAATTGGTGTGCGATCCGGCGCCCAAGGAACAGCAAGGCTGCCAGGCCGACTAGTGCCAGAGTGAAGACCAACCAATTCGGCTGGGTCAGGTAGGGGTCTTTACTGGTCGCCGGGTACCGGTAAAATTTGAGTAGTAGCCCGCTTTCGACGAACAAGTAGAGCATGACCACAAACGTCACGAACGGCAGCCAGAAGCTTAAGAAGTGAGGAAGAGCAGCCTGCCATGACACCAACTTCTCTGCAAAAGGAGCTCTGGCAGTCAAAAAGCTGCCGAGGAAGAAGAGGGCAGTAAAGCTGGTGAAAATTATCCCCAGCGGCCAGCCATGAAAGACCTGGTTGCTGCCTTGCATGTACAGGTACGGTCCGGACTCCTGTGGGAAACTATGCATCGACAGAAGCTGGCGGAGCAGAGCCTCAACCACCAAACCGATGTTCCCGACAGTCGATGCCGACTGGTACTCAAGTGTATCGTCCGGGTCATGCCACAGGCGGTAATGCTCCTCGGCGTATTCGGGCGGCTCGCGCCCGGCGATGCCCAGGGCGGGGATACCAGCCGCGACGATCGGTCCCTGGTCCATGAAAGAGATGGGCGCCATCTGCCCGACCATCTGGTCCACCACACCGGGGATGACTACAGGCCACAAACCGGAATGGCTGGCTGCCTCTTTCAACGCCAATGCCAGCCACAGTGAGCCAAAATTTCGGTATTGCCCAATCTGTTCAATCTTAACGCCATCGTAATAAGTTCTCCCGACGTTATCAATAGAGAATCCGGCAATGATGTTTTTCGGATCAGGATAGTTCTTAATGAACCGCCCGCTGCCAATCATCCCGTATTCTTCCGCATCGGTGGCGACGAATACCAGGGTGTATGGAAGGGGCTTTTCTTTTGCAAATATTTCTCCCACGTGCATTAGGATAGCTATACCAGCCGCGTCATTATCTGCCCCCTGGACAGTGGTCATGGCCTGGTCAAGGTGGGCAATGACCAGAATCTCGCGAGCGGAGTCTCCGGACAGCCTGCAAACCACGTTGTTAAGCGGTGTCGGCTGGCTATAATTGACGATCTCCCACTGGTCGATGGAACAATCCCAACCCGCTGTGCTCATCCGCGCCTGGACCCACTCAGCAGCCAGCTTGTTATTTGGATGCCCGCTGGCGCGATCCGGGAAGCGGGTAACCAGCCCAGTCTCGATGGCAAAAGCCGCTTCACCGTCAAACTTCAGGTCCGCAGGATCAAAGCTCGCCTGGATCTCCGGGGCGCCGCTGCAGGCGGTCAACAGGAGAATCGCTATGGAAAAAATCATCGATTTGGCATTCATCTCTATTGCTCCTTATTTGCATGCTGAGGACGGTACCGTTGTCGATGCGGCTAGCCCTACGAGCCCGGCGCTGATAAATACCCACGGAGCGTCGAAGGTAACCCACAATAAGACACATCCATACCGGATATAGCGCAGCAGGTAAAACTCTATCCCCCATGAAGGTAAAGAACCTTCCAGGGACGGATGCAGCACCAGCAGAGCCCGGATCAGCTGGATACCGAAGCTGTAGATTGGTTCCATAGGCACCCTCCTGCACCTACATGATTTTACAAAAAATCAGACTGCCAACAGGAGCCTATTAACTGCCAAGAACCGTTATTAATCGATTTCTTAGTGCATTATCTGGAAATTGGCCTCCCTTCTCTAGCTACCGCCCATTCGCCCACACCACCCTCAGTGATCCACTTCGAGAGGGCTTTTATTCAGTATACACACTAG
>CAZGIX010000103.1:0-15534 GCA_964525785.1 uncultured Anaerolineaceae bacterium | reverse complement strand
CGCGAGATGGGACGCTGCCCGCAGTGCGGGGCCTGGAACAGCATGGTGGAAGAGGTGGTCACCCCGCCGGCGGTCGAGGCCAGGCGAGGCCAGGTCGGCGCGGTGGGACGCTCTACGCCGCAGCGCCTGGGAGACATCGGCGGCGACAGCGAAGAGCGCCTGCCCATGCCCATCAACGAGTTCGCCCGCGTGCTGGGCGGGGGCGTGGTGCCCGGCTCGCTGGTGCTGATCGGCGGCGACCCGGGCATCGGCAAATCGACCTTGCTGCTGCAGGTGGCGCTGGAGATGGGCCGCCACGAGCCGGTGCTGTACGTCTCGGGCGAAGAGTCGGAGCGCCAGATCAAGATGCGCGCCGCCCGCCTGTCCCGCCGCACCGGGAAGGAAGACGTGGCTTTCCCGGAGAACCTGTACCTGGTGACGGAGACCAGCCTGGAGCTGATCCTGCAGCACGTGGAAGCGGTGCGGCCGCGCCTGGTGGTGGTCGATTCGATCCAGACCACCACCCTGCAGGAGTTGGAATCGTCCGCTGGATCGGTGTCGCAGGTGCGCGAGTGCGCCTCCCGCCTTCGGGAGCTGGCAAAATCCTCGGGCATCGCCGTCTTCCTGATCGGGCACGTGACCAAGGAGGGCGCCATCGCCGGGCCGCGCGTGCTGGAGCACATCGTCGATACAGTGCTGTACCTGGAGGGCGATCGCTTCCAGGCCTACCGCCTGCTGCGCTCGGTCAAGAACCGCTTCGGGGCGACCTCCGAGGTGGGTGTGTTCGAGATGCGCGAGCGCGGGATGGTGGAGGTGGCGAACCCGTCGGAGGCTTTCCTGGCGGAGCGCATGGTCAACGCCCCCGGCTCGGCAATCGCCGTGACCATGGAGGGCACGCGCCCGATCCTGGTCGAGATCCAGGGTCTGACCAGCCCGACTCCCTTCGGCAACCCGCGCCGCACGCCCAACGGGGTCGATTTCAACCGGCTGCTGCTGATCGTGGCGGTGCTCACCCGGCGGGTGGGACTGCGCCTGGGCGACCAGGATGTGTTTGCCAACGTGGTGGGCGGGCTGGTGGTGGACGAGCCGGCTGCCGACCTGAGCATCGCCGCGGCGATCGCCTCCTCAGCCCGCAACGCCCCCGTGCGCGCCGACGCGGCCCTGATCGGCGAGGTGGGTCTGTCCGGCGAGCTGCGCATGGTGGGGCAGATGGCAGCCCGCCTGCGCGAAGCCGCCAGCCTGGGCTTCAAGTGCGCCATCGTGCCCAAGCGCATGCGCGGTGGCGAGCCGTGGCCGGAGGGCATTCAGGTGATCGAAGCCCGCTCGCTGCGCCAGGCGCTGGAGCAAGCGCTGCTGCAAAGCAAGGAAGAGGACCCCCTCCCGGCCTCCTCCATCTGAAGATCTCAGATAGGGGAGGGGCCCTGCTCCCTCCCTATTGGTGGTCTTCCAATGGGGAGGGCTGGGGTGGGGTTGTCTCCCTCCCCGTTGGTGGTCTTTCAATGGGGAGGGCTGGGGTGGGGTAGAAATGGCTCATAAATGCACATCTCCTAAAACCTTCCACCGGGCGCGCGAGCTGCGCCATAACCTTACCCCGGCATAGCGCAAGCTGTGGGCGCGCCTGCGCAATCACCAGCTCAATGGGCTGGGCTTTCGCCGCCAGCATGCCCATTAATAATCCCCTTAAGTTCGGGTGTTAAAATCTACGTAAACTTACATTGACGGTAATCTGTGTTCTCTGATAAATTTAGGGCGATTTATCCGTCCCTACAGTCAGGAGAGATTGACCTTCATGCTGCTCAAACGCATCCAATTGGGTCTGGTCCATGTAGCCGTTGCCATGACGCTGGTGCCGATCAACAGCACCCTCAACCGGGTGATGATCAAGGAGCTGGCAATTTCGGCGACCCTGGTGGCTGTGCTGGCCTCCCTGCCGTACCTGTTTTCACCGATCCAGATGGCGATCGGCTCGTTTTCCGACCGCTACCCGCTGTTCGGTCTGCGGCGCACACCGTACATCGCCCTTGGGCTGCTGCTGACCGTGGCGGGCGTGGTGATCTCGCCCATGGTAGCCTTCCTGATCGCCACGAACTACTGGCTGGGGGTGCTGGTGGGGGTGCTGGCTTTTGGCGCCTGGGGGATGGGCTATAACTTCGCCACCGTGGCGTACCTGTCGCTGGCTACGGAGATCTCCGGGGAGAAGGGCCGCGGCCGGACCGTGGCGGTGATGTGGTTCATGATGATCGTCAGTATTATTATCACTGCCATCGCCTTGAGCCGCATGGTCGACCCCTATACCCCGCAGGCGCTGATGCGCTCGTTCTGGATGGTGGGGCTGGCGGCGCTGGTATTGGGAGTGCTGGGGCTGGTGAGGCTGGAGGTGCGCTCGACAGGCGGCGGGCCTGCAGCGGAGAACTACACCTGGAGCGAGATGTTCCACACGATCACGAACAACCGCCAGGCGACGCTGTTCTTCTGGTACCTCACCATCCTGCTGGCAGCCATCCTGGGACAGGACCTGCTGCTGGAGCCGTTCGGCGGGGAAGCCTTCGGCATGAGCGTGCAGCAGACCACGCGCATCACTTCGATCTGGGGTGTGTGCACGCTGGCGGCGCTGCTGGCAGCCGGGGCTCTGGAGCGGCGCGTGCCCAAGAAGAGCATGGCAGCAGCCGGCGGGATTGGCGCCTTGCTGGGCTTTATCCTGATCCTTGCCAGCGGACTGTTGGGCAGCCGGGGCGTCTTCTACAGCGGCGTGGTCTTCCTGGGCATTGGCACCGGCCTCTCCTCAGTTTCCAACCTGGCGCTGATGCTGGATATGACCACCGCAGCCAACGTGGGCTTGTTTATGGGCGCCTGGGGGATGGCGAACGCCGCCTCGCGGCTGATGGGCACTGTATTGGGTGGCGTGGTGCGGGATGTGGTCACCCAGGTGGCCCAGAATCCGGTCATAGGGTACGTGGTAGTGTTTGGGATCGAGGGGTTCATGATCGCCGCCTCGCTGGTGATGTTGCGAGGTATTAACGTGAGCGAGTTCAGGCGCCAGGTCGAAGAGCCGTCTGTGATCGAGCGGGCAGCGATCGCCAGCGAAGCCTGAAACACGCCAGTCATAGGGAGGGACATGCCGGCTGAATGGTTGCGCTTGAACGAAGTGGCAGAGATGCTGGGCATCCACCCCAGCACGGTGCGGAGCTGGTCGGACCAGGGTCTACTGCCGGTGCACCGCACCCAAGGGGGACACCGGCGCTATTTGCGCGGTGAGATCGACCTGTGGATGCACTCGCAGGGCGCGGATGGCGCGAGCGAGGCCAATCTGGTGGTGCAGAACGCGGTCAAGAACACGCGCTTGCAAATCTCGGAAGGCCGGCTGAACCAGGAACCCTGGTATGCCAGGCTGGACGACGATGCCCGCGAGCAGTACCGCCGCAGCGGGCGGACGCTGATGCAGGGCCTGGTCGAATACATCTCCGCAGATAGCAAGCTGGCGCAGGCGGAGGCGCATGCCATCGGCTACGAATATGCTTCACGCGGCCGGCGCTGCGGGTTGAGCGTGGCGGAAGCCGCGCATGCCTTCCTGTTCTTCCGCAACATGCTGCTGGAATCGATGCTCTCGATCTACGAAGCGGCTGCCGTCCCGTCACCCAGCGCCTGGAGTGATATGTTCCGAAAGATGAATGACTTCACCGACCAGATCCTCACCTCGCTGCTGGAAACTTACGAAGCCTACCTGCGGGGGAACCGGTGAGCGCCAGCGGCAAAGGTCCCAGCCGCCGCTACCAGCCCTCAGGCTGGTCGGAGCGCCTGGTGCCGCTGATCTTGCTGCTGTTGCTGATCGTCCTGATAGGGACGGTCGTCTTTGTCATCCTGTCCGCTCTTGGAATACTGCCCTTCGCCTGAACCAACGGCGATGGGCGCTCTTATTTGGAGGCAACCGTGCACTATATCTCGATCTTATCCACAATTGTGGCTCTGGTTTTTGCTGCGGCAGTATTGAATCGCTATCGATACCGAAAAGGTACTCACCTGCTGCTGTGGGGGATCGGCCTGGTGTTCTACGCCCTGGGGACGCTGACAGAGGTGATCTTGAGCTTCACCTTCAGCGAGCTGGCGCTGAAAGTCTGGTACCTGAGCGGGGCCATGCTGACCGCTGCCTGGCTGGGGCAGGGCACCTTCCACCTGCTGGTGCGCAAGCGCGGCGTGGCTGCGACGTTTACCGCCATCCTGGCGGCAGTATCGCTCCTGGCAGCCTTCCTGGTCTTCCGCGCCCCGCTGACCGAGGCGGCGGCGTCATTCAACCCGGCCCAGCCGGTATCGGCTCAGTATAAAGACATCTTGACGCGCGATGGGCTGACCACCTTGCTGACCATCCTGCTCAACATCTACGGCACGCTGGCCCTGGTGGGCGGGGCGGTCTACTCGGCATACCTGTTCTGGCGCAAGAAGGTGCTGTTCAACCGCATGATCGGCAACATCCTGATCGCGGCTGGGGCGATGATGCCGGCGATGGGTGGCACATTCATCCAGGCCGGGATGGTGGACTGGCTGTACCTGAGTGAGTTCATCGGCGTGGTGCTGATGTACATCGGCTTTACCCAGGCGACGGCAAAACCTGTCGTAGAGACCAAACCGGCGGCCTTGACGTCTTGAGGTTGCAGTTTCCTTAATAAATAAGGGCTGGCAATGGCTGTTTCGAAGCCATTGCCAGCCCTTACTATTATTCAGCTGCCGCTATGGGCAGGTGACCCCACCTTTATTGGGCTTGCCGCCCTTGCTCAAGGCTTTGCAAATACCCTTGAGCTTGTTCTCCTTGGGGGGCTTATCCTTCAGCTTTTCCTGCCCCGGGGGTTGGGCCCCGTTGCCGGGATTCAGCTCGCTGTCCGGACCTTTATCCTTATCCTTCATCTCCTGGCGCACATGGCCCACACCGGTCTTGTCGGGCTTGCCGTAGGCCTTGAAAAGCTCTCCCATGCTGGTGCCGGCCTGCACCTGGATAACCAACTCATCCACGGTAACACCGCCTTCGGAGGCGCTGGCGATGGCGAACAGCTTGACCAGCACGCCGAAGCCCATCCCCTGGTCGTGCAGATCGGCGATCTTATCGCTGACCTGCTGCAGGTCACCGACGCCATCCAGCGTCCAGGCGACGATCAGGGTCTCCAGGGCGCCGTTAAGGCGCTTGAGGATGGCGGGATCTGTCACGCTCAGAGAGTCTATCGGGCTGCCGTCTTCGATCACATGGGCGATAAAGGTCCCATCGTCGTTGACGCCGGTGACCCGGACATCCACGGCGCCTTCAGCATCGCAGTCAGCCCACGCCCAGGCTGTGCCATCGAAAACTGCGCAGCCCTGGGTGCTCGCCAGTGCTCCCTCGAGGGTGCTGGAGCTCACGTCGCCGAAGTACATGCCCAGCAGCAAGGTGACCGGGTGGATCTCGTCCACGCTGATGTTTACAGTGCACAGGGCGCCGCCGCCAGTATCGACGGTGACCGTGGCATCATCCACCCCGACCACCGTGCCCGAGACCTTGCCGGTATCCGGGTCAGTCATGCAGGGGGGGATAGCCAGCGCGGCTGGCGCGGCCAGTGCTGTGCTGAAAGTGAACAAGACCAGCGCGGCCAGTAAGGCTAGAGATGTGATCTTTTGATAGTTGCGCATTCCTGTAAACTCCTTTCGCGATCAATAACCCACAAGAAGGGCTAAACTGTGACAATTCTTCACAATAGAGTTATCGTACCCGACTCAGTAATGTTACACATCTGACGAAAGCTTAAATAATCCTTAACATAGTTAGGACTTACGCAGTTGAGGGAGGAAGTGGGTGTTTGGGCGGGCGCAGCCCGCCCAAACACGCCTATTTCAAAGACCTGGGCCTCGAGGCGGTAAGCAAGCCGACCGGATTCAGCCTGCCGGCTACCAAAATGACCCCCAGGCAGGCACTGTCCGGGTGCGATGGTAGAATAGACTCTGTTTGAAGTATTTACACCAGTGAGGTACGCCCCGTCAAAGACGGAGAGCGAGGAGCTTATCGATGTCAAACGAAGGACAGAACGCGCTGGAGAGGGTGACCAGTCATCCACTGATTGCCCGCACTCGCCGCAACCACGGCCTGGAGCACGCTACCCTGCACCTGCTTTCACGCCGCAACCCGGCGCGCCACCTGGCAGGGCATTCCGACGCCGGTGGTTTCTGGGTGTTGGGAGACGTTTCACAGGAGGAGGTGCGGGCGGCGGTGGACGAGGCCATGCAGCGCATGCGGGCCGGTGAGAGCGAGCTGGCAGTGCACCCGAACTGCGGGACGAATTTCGTCACTTCCGGGGTTTTGGCCAGCCTGGCGGCATTTATCGCCATGTTCGGCACCGGGCAGCGTTTGCGGGACAGGCTGGAGCGCCTGCCGCTGGCGGCGGTCCTGGCGACGCTGGCGCTGGTCGTATCCCAGCCGCTGGGTATGCGGCTGCAGGAGCAGGTGACCACCTCGGGCCAGCTTGAAAGCCTGGCGGTGGTGGGCATCACCGCCAGCCGCCGCGGCCGGATGAACGCTTACCGCGTGCAGACGCAAAGCTAGGCGGCCGGCGCATGTCCCCAGTTGTGTACCTGTTCCACGGGGAGGACGAGTTCTCCATCGCCCAAGCTGTCCAGGGATTGGAGGCCAGACTGGGCGATCCCGCCAGTGCGGTCATGAACACGGCCCGCCTGGACGGGCGCGCTATCTCACTGGATGTGCTGCGTAACGCCGCCAGCGCCATCCCTTTTATAGGTGAGCGTCGGCTGGTGATTGTGGACAGCCCCCTGGCGAAGATCGATCCCGTCCCGGCATCACATGAGAAGTTCCTGGCCTTGCTGGACGGACTGCCCGACAGCACGGCGCTCATCCTGGTGGAACACAAGCCTCTGGTTGTCGAGAAGAAAAAAGGCGGGAAGGTCACCGTCATCAAGCACTGGCTGCTCTTGTGGGCCGAATCGGGAGGCGAGCGGGTCTACGTGCGCGCTTACCCGGCTCCGGATAGTAATAAAATGGCAGAGTTCATCCAGGCGCAGGCCAAGGCAGCCGGGGGAGGGTTCACCCGGGGCGCGGCTATTCAGCTGGCTGGACTGGTGGGTGCGGATACGCGCCTGGCGTATCAAGAGGTGCAGAAGCTGCTGGCGCACGCCAACTACCAGCGCCCGGTGGAGGTGGAGGACGTGCAAGCCCTGACCGCTGCGGCGGGGCAGGCGGATATATTCGCCATGGTGGATGCACTGGGCAACCAGGATGGAAAGCAAGCCATGAGGTTGCTGCAGCGCTTGATGGAAGAACAGGATTACCAGTCGCTGTTCGGGATGATCGTGCGCCAGTTCCGCCTGCTGCTGCAAACCCGGGAGGTGATCGATGGCGGCGGTCGAGAGAGCGACGTCGCTCGTCTCCTGGGCGTGCACCCATTTGTAGCCAGCAAGATGACCAGCCAGGCACGCCACTTCACACTGCCGGTGCTGGAAACGGTCTACCAGCGTCTATTGGATATAGACGAGGCCATCAAGACGGGACAGATCGAGGGGGAGGTAGCTCTGGATATCTTTGTTGCCGGCACAACCAGCAGAGCCGGGTAGTCCAGTCAGGTAAATACCAAAGGCCGACGTTCTAAGCGCCGGCCTTTGGATCGCCCAAGCGTTGCAGATAAGGTTAGGTAGTCAGTTCGCCGAGCCGTTGACGCCGATCCAGAAGTGGTTGGGCAGCACCGAGCGAGAGGTGCGCACCTCGATATTCCCGCTTTTCATTTTCTCGTCTTTGGTCTGCAGCGTGCCATTGTTCACCATGCTGGGGTGGATAAAGCACAGGTTGGGCAAAACGCCGTACTTGGTGTGGTAGTAGGCGGCGGCGCGATCGATTTTGAGGGTGATTTCCGCTTTCGGATCGTTATCAAACCACAGCATCCCGATCTTCATGGCAAACTCCTGACCGCTTCCGGGGTATTGAAGGTTGGTTCCCGGATGTCATTTGCATTATATCAGAACGTATGTTCTAAGTCAAGGATTTTTTCAGGGGTTTCTAAAAATCAGACACCCAAATCCCCACCCTTAGGAAAACAGCGATGATTTTTCCCAAAAGCTGATGCTCTCAAGATGGTAGCTGTGGGGAAAAAGATCGAAAGGCGTGATGCGCTGCAGCCGGTAGCCTGACTGGCTCAGCCGCCCGGCATCGCGCGCCAGGGTAGCCGGGTCGCAGGAGACATACGCCAACGTGGGTGCGGAGAGGCGAACCAGACCGTCCAGGGTGCGCCGGTCCAGGCCGGCGCGCGGCGGGTCGACTATCACAAGGTCAGGGCGCACCTGCAGCGCAGGCAGCACGTCCTCCGCCGGGGCCTCGTACAGCTCGACGTTATCGAATTCGTCCAGGTTAGCAGCGAAATCGCTGCAGGCGTCCGGCGAGGCCTCGATGCCGACCAACTGCCCGACGCGCTCCGCCAGGAAAGCGCTGAACAGCCCTACCCCGCAGTACACATCTAATACCACCGTATGCGGTCCGAGCGGCAGGTGCGCCAGCAGGTGAGCGACCATCTCCCCCGCCACGGCAGTATTGACCTGGAAGAACGAGGCGGCGGAGACGCGGAACTGGCGTCCACTCACCTCCATGAACGTCGCCGGGCTGCCGGCCAGCACCAGGGAACCTGCCGGGCTCAGGTGGACAGCTGACAGGGGAAGGTCTTCCACCTGCAGGTCCGGCGGCTGGATCTCACGGCTCTCCAGGATGAGCTGCAGGTCGTCGCCGGCGCCCAGGCGCAGTCCGACCCGCTCCAGCTCGGGCAGGCCTTCGAAATCCAGCTGGCGCCAGACCTGGTCGATCGCCGCCTCGGGCAGGTGGCACTCCTGGATGGGGAATACCCGCTCGGGGCGGGCGGTGTAGTACCCCAGCTTACCCAGCGGGGTCAGGTGGAACTGCACGTGATTGCGGTACTGCCAGGGCTGTGAGGCCACCGGCGGCTGGAGCGGAGGGTCTTTCACGCCGCCGATACGCGCGAGCTGATCTCGGAGGATAGCGGTCTTGGCATCCAGCTGGGTGGGGTAGGCTATGTGCTGGAAGTGGCAGCCTCCGCACAGCCCGAAATGAACGCAGCGCGGGGTAATGCGCTCAGGCGACGGTACCAGCACATCCTGGAGAACGGCGCGGGCATAGCGGTTTTTCTCTTCAATGACTTCCAGGCGCACGCGCTCGCCCGGCAGCGCAAACGGCACAAAGACTGCCCGCCCGTCCGGCAGGCGACCGACCGCATCGCCACCGTACGCCAGGGCAGTAAGCTCGATCTCGTAGATAGCGGGGGAATCCACGGCCCAATTTTACCAGCCTGCTATAATTGGCGCTATGCGGTCCGAAAGAAAACGTCTCTGGGTAGCGCTCCTGCTGGTCAGCCTGGTGTTGCTGGGCTGCCAGGCGGCGACCAAAGCGGCTGAGTGGGTGATCTCCTCGGGCGAGCAGGAGCATGCCGTCCTGTCAGCCATGCCCGAGCCAGTTCCCGCAGCCAGCGAGACCGCTATCCCCCCGATACTGCCCACACCACAGGGCGTGGTTAGAGAAACGGCTCCCCCTGCTGCCGCGTCGGTCACGCCGGCATACTCAGCCGCATCTCAGAGCGTTGCCTTCCAGGTGCGCCTGCACCCGGATGGCGAGCTGTATTCCGGCGACCAGGTGAGTGTGGAGGTCATCGCCCTGCAGGATGCAGGCGCCGGCCGGCTGAGGGTTGAAGTGGGCGTGGATACGCCGGGAGGCGAGCAGACCGGCAGCGCTGACTTTGGACGCTACGGCATTGCCGGGCGCTACCAGGCCACGCTGTACTGGGTATGGGATACCACCGGGCTGCCAGCCGGTGACTACCAGATCGACTACGCCATCCTTCCCGGCGGCCCGAGCTGGATCCAGACGGTCAGCCTGCTGCCGGCTGATGACCTCCCACCGCTGGAGCAAACCGCCGCCTGGGCTGCCGCGACCAGCGAGTGCTGCACACTGCACTACATCACTGGCACGGCAGCGGAGCGCGACCTGCAGGCCCTGCTGGAGATGGCGGACGAACAGGCGCGCAGCGCCAGTGCCAGGCTGGGGGCAGACTTCCCCGAGCAGGTTTCCATCGCGCTGCTGCCGCGCGTGCTGGGTCATGGCGGATTCACCTCCCAGGATATCTCGGTATCGTACCTGGATCGCAACTACGCCGGCAGCACACCCGAGATCGTGCTGCACCACGAGCTGGTACATGCCCTGGACAGCCGCCTGGGCGGCGATCTGCGCCCGACCATGCTGGTCGAGGGGCTGGCAGTGTACCTGAGCGGCGGGCACTTCAAGCCTGAGCCTCTCATGGGGCGCGCCGCCGCCCTGCTGGAGCTGGACCGCTACCTGCCGCTGGGCAGCCTGGCGGACAATTTCTACCCCTCACAGCACGAGATAGGCTATATGGAATCCGGCGCCCTGGTCGAATATATGATCGGGATCTGGGGTTGGGAGGCGTTTTCCGCTTTTTACCGCGACATCCATCCAGGCCCGCCGGAGGAGAGCGGCGGCGGAAATTCCCAGGTTAGCTGGAGCCAATCTGAGGCGATCGATGTCGCTTTGCAGGCGCATTTCGGGTTATCTTTTCAAGAGCTAGAGGGGGATTTTGTAGAAGCCGTTCAGGCTGAGAGCGTGACCGATGACCTGCGCCAGGATGTGCGCCTGTCGATCCGCCAGTACGACGCTATCCGCCGCTACCAGCAAGCCCTCGACACATCGGCTTATTTCATGACTGCCTGGCTTCCGGATGGTAAGCGCATGCGCGAGAGCGGCATCGTTGCCGATTTCTTGCGGCACCCATCCGCAGTAGAAAACCTGGTCCTGGAGACCTTGCTGGTCTCAGCCGACGAGCACCTGCGCGCCGGCGAGTTCGCCCAGGCTCAGGCACACCTGGAAGCGGTTGAGACGGTGCTGGATGCCCTGGAGCAGGGGACCGGAGAGGCTTTATCGGCGCACCCCCTGGCAGCCGACTATCTGGCCCTTATCCGGATGCTCATGGCGCAAGGCTACCAGGCGCAGCGCATCCGGCTGGATAAAAATACAGCCCGGGTGTGGGTCACCAGGACCGGACTGTATCTGGATGAGCTGGAGTTGGTGCGCAGCGGCGACGGATGGTCGCTGCCCGACAAGCTCAACTACTGACAGGTGAACAAAGCGTCGAAAGGCGGCGTGCAATAAAGGTTCAGGCTGTCGAAAGCCAACGCCCCCACGACTACAATACAGAGCAATACAAGCAGGCAGCCGCAGCCCGCCAGGATCAGGGTGCGGTTGCTCTTTTTCTCCTCGAGCGGCTGGTAGTACGGCTCAGCCGGCCCGGGAGGGACCTGCCCGGTGTAAGCAGGTGGGGAGCTATCGGCCTGGCGCGTTGGGGGTATGTAGATCGGTTGAGGCGCGGCCTGCGGCGTTACGTAGCCCTCGGATTGGCTGGGAGCGGGGATCCCAGAGACCACCGTAGCATTGGCGTCGTAGCTGGTCTCAAAGACCAGGCTGACGTTCTCGCCCAGCATGATCAGCTCGTTTGGGCGCAGAATGTGCGGACCCATCAGGCGCTGCCCATTGATGAACGTGCCATTGGTGGAGCCCAGGTCTTCCAGCACATAGCCACCGGCTTGCATGCTCATGCGGGCGTGCTTGCGAGAGACCTCCGCGTCGTTAATGACCACATCGTTGTGCACATCGCGGCCGATGTAGACCTCACTGCGGGTAAGCTCGTAAGACTTGCCCGGGGTGGGTCCGGAGCGCATGATCAAATGAAAGGATAAGGATGCCATATGTTACTCCTCAGCATTAAGTGTAATTACTTTTTGACTGCCTGTCAAACGTCTGGTACACCCTGAAGGAAATTGGGGAGGGTGAAAATGCCGACATCTCCAGCCCCAAACCCCTGCCGGCGAAGGCTTTGACGCCAGCGCGGGGCATGTCACGGGGCATCCGCTTGCACCAGCGGCAGGTAGACCTGCAGCGGCAGGATGGTGAGTTCTTTACCTGCGACGATGGCTGGCGAGCAGGCATTGGAGGCACTCAGGGTGACGAAGTACGCGCCAGCTGCGGGCAGGGAGGAAAAAATATGCTCCCCAGAGGGGTCGTCCTGCAGGAAGACCAGGTCGGAGCCATCTTGAAAGTCCCAAGTGTAGGAGATGGGCAGGCTGCCGGTGATCACTCCCCCGGAGAAGATGACCGGCTGGTTGATGCGCGGCGCGGCCGGGTCGTAGCCGAAATCCAACCCAGCCAGTTCGGCGCAAGCCACCTGCAGCGTGACCGGGATGTCTACCTGCGGCTGGTCAGGATCGTTGCTGAGCACCTGCAGGGTGGTGGTGTAGATGCCGTGCGCCAGCGGGGCTTGCAGGGTCAGGGTGATCTCCTGCCGCTCCTGGAAGCCCAGCTCCCCGGAGGTGACGGAGGCTGCCAGCCAGGGCACCTCGGGCTGCTCGACCAGGCTCCAGGACAGCGCCTGTTCTCCGGAGTTGCCGATCTCCAGGATCTCGGTCAGCGTTTGCCCATATGCAGCCTCTGCGTCCCATGATCCCATCGAGAGGCCGATCCCGGGCGTGCCAGTGACGGCCACCGGGTGGGCGATGCTGACCGATCCGGCGCAGTTGCTGGCAGTCATGGTGACCGTGTAGGTATCGCTGACCGTGTAGGTGTGCGCTACCTGCGCGCCGATCCCGCTATGACCATCCCCGAAATCCCATGCGTAGCTGACCTCGCCCACGCTGGCTGGATCGATGCTCCCGGTGAAGGTGACCGGCTCGCCGCTGATGGGCGCCTCTGGCGTGAAGGTGAACTCCGGTCCAAGGATATGGCAGGGCTGGAGCTGGATGTCCAGGGTGGTGGTCATGTCGGTGGTGATCTCGATTCCGCCGGTGGTGAAGGGCAGGTAGCCATCCATTTCGGCGGTCACCGCGTAGGTGCCTGGGACCAATTTCCTGAAGTAGCTACCATTATCGTTCGATTGGATTAGAAATTGATGCCCAGAAGAACGTTGAGCTAATACATCGACCGCTGGAATTGGATCATGAGTTTCTAAATCTGTTACCAACCCTTCTATATATCCGGGATATATTAGGCAGCCCATGTGCCCCATGCTGCCGACCGAGGCCTTGATGAAATTGGTGAAGTAAGCCAGATCGAGGGTTTCTACCTGGTCGCCGGTGGAATGGTAGTGAGGGGTGAAATCACTGAAATCTTCGATACCCAGGATAGCCGGGTAGCCGACCTGCCAGAATGAGTAGTGATCGCTGGCGGAGATGCCATCCTGGACAATCTGGGGGGTCAGGTCCAGGCCGTAAGCGTCGATCACGTCGACGAACAGGTTGGCGATCGCCAGGTCGTCCTGGTTGCTTGGGCGGGTGTGCAGCTCGATAACCGGGTCCGAGCCAAGCGTGTTGTAGCCGATCATGTCCAGGTTCAGCACACCCTCAATATTGTCGCCGTTATTGTAGGCGCTCTGGGCGTAATAGTAGCTGCCCACCAGCCCCTGCTCCTCGCCGGTGAACAGGGCGTAGCGGATGGTGCAGTCGAAGAAATAATTGCTGAGGATATCAGCCGCCATCAGCACACCTACCGACCCGCTGGCGTTATCATCTGCACCCGGGGCGTAGTTGTAAGGGTCCCCCGTAATTGAGTCCAGGTGGGCAGTGATAATGAAGATGCGTTCCATCTGGTCGTAGCCCGCCTGCTCGGCGATCACGTTGCGTTTGATGCCGCCCAGGTTGTAGTAATGGTAGCTGACCGGCAGCCCGAGACCTTCGAAATGCTCGTAGACATATTGGGTGGCTTTCTGGATCAGCTCCGTGGTGTAGGTGTAGCGGCTGAAGATCTGGTAAGGAGTTCCGCCAATCATCACGGCGAACTCGCCGCTCAGCCCGGCGGTGTAGTTGTAGGCGCTGCCTGCCAGCACCTGGTCGATCATCTCCTGCACAGTCGGGTCAGGGTCGATGTCGGTTGGATAGCCAGCCGGGCGCTCCAGCGGCAGGACCAGGGGATGCCGCTCCAGGCGGACGATCTCGATGCCCAGCCCTGCCAGGCGCTCCGCTGCCTGGGCAGTAGCTTTGACGAGCGCCTGCCGGCCCTCCTGCAGCAGCACCTGCACGCCCGGGCCTGCCTGGCGCAGTTGGGCGGCATCCCGCGCGGCCAGCAGATAGTAGCTGGCGCCGGCGGCATCCTGGTCCAGGACGGTGACGAAGAACCCCTGGCTGGTGAGGCGGCTCACCTGGTCGGGGTCAGCCGGGAGCAGCAGGTAAGGCTGCCCCTGGTCGTCGAACAGGTGGGCATAGACCGGCAGCCCACTTTCAGCGAAGCGCTGCAGATCGGAGGGGCCGGGCAGATCGACGCGCAGCAGAACAAGGGGATTTTGAGAGATGGCAGCACCTGGCAGCGCGCCCAGCCCGGTGGATGCCGTCAGCGCCAGGATGCCCAGCAGGGTGAGGAGCAGGCAGGGGAGGGAGGGACGGGAGCGAGTCGGGATGTTCATAACACCTCTTCGTTCATCTCATAATCGAATGTTTTGGAGAAAGCTTTGATGACCGCCTGGATGACGGTTTCCATATCCGGCGGCGAGGCCATGATCTCGGCCAGGCATGCAACCGGGTAGCCGACCAGCCCACAGCCGACGATGCCCTGCCAGTAATCCATATCCGGGTTGACGTTCAAGGCGAAGCCGTGACGGGAGACGCCGCGGGCGTCCACTTTGACGCCGATAGCCGCGATTTTGGAGGGTAGAGAGGCGAGAGGCGAGAGTGGAGAGTAGTCTTCGAGCTTCTGATAAGACTTGGCGCTTGCAGATGGGCTTTCCATAACAAAATCCCCCCGGTCGACCCACACGCCGGTTTTGCCCCCCACCTGGAAAGCCGCCACGCCCAGCCATGATAGCGCCAGGATGAGGGTCTGCTCCAGACGGCGCAGGTAGCCTACATAATCGGCCTGCGGCAGGCGCGGCGAGCCGCCAGAGGAGTCGACGCTCAATCCGCCCGCTGCCAGCGGCAGCAGCGGATAGCCGACCAGCTGCCCGGGCCCGTGATAGGTCACATCGCCGCCGCGATCCACCCACAGCACCTTGACATCCCGGCGCAGGCGCTCGGCTTCATCCCAAAGTAAGAATTCCTCATGGCCGCGCCGTCCAAATGTATAAATGTGCGGGTGCTCCAGCAGCAGCAGGGTAGGTGGCCGAGCCTCCCTGGCGATCTCATCTGCCAGGGTATTCTGCAGACTCCAGGCAGCTTCGTATTCGATCATACCCAGTCGGTGTACCAGGCACATGCGCATCATATCGCGATGAGTATATATCAGCGCATAAGAATGGACAAGGGGAGATTAGTAAGGGTTGGAGTAGTGTGCCTAATGCGAATGGATTCCAACACCGCTCATATTTTGTGCTAATATCTTTCCAACACTTGAAGTTTACACTTATCTTGTCCTTTCAGGCGAATGATCTGTACACAGTTCAACGCGGATCGTATGGATCAAAACCCGATAAAATGTCATTCTGAAGGAGCGAAGCGACTGAAGAATCTCTGAAGTTAGTCAGCAGCCATTTTATTGATATATTTAGA
>CAZGIX010000102.1:10577-15762 GCA_964525785.1 uncultured Anaerolineaceae bacterium | reverse complement strand
TTGGCATTACATGCTTCAGTTGTTAAGGTGCTGTTTTTTCAGTAAAGCCATCCGTATGATCCGTGTCCGATAATCGGAATCGAATGATGCTTACGCGGATGAACGCTGATGGCTAAGGCACACGGATAAAGATGCATCAAAATAATCAATATCCGTGTCACCCCGTGCAGATCCGTGTACTACAATAAACAGCGAATGAAAACTTCTGGCGAACTAAAAGAAAAGCTCATCGTAACCCTGATCCAGGTAGCAGGATACTCCACGATCGTCTTCGTGATCATGATCCTGGTATTCCTGCTGCGCTCGGGGGTGGCGGCTCTGGTGGAAGTGCCCCTGGGCAACCTGTTTAGCACGCGTTGGTATCCCATCGAAGAATACTACGGGCTGCTGCCGCTGATCGGCGGCTCGATCATCATCACCCTGGTGGCGATCCTGATCGCCCTGCCGATTGGGGTGATCACGGCGGTCTTCATTGCCGAGATCGCGCCGCCCTGGGGGCGCAATATTCTTAAGCCAATGGTAGAGGTCCTGGGCGGTGTGCCATCGGTGGTTCTGGGCTTTCTTGGCATCCTATTCTTCGCCAACTTTATCCGGCAGGCGCTGCAGCTGCAAACTGGGCTGACCGCATTCACCGGGGCGGTCTTGCTGGCATTGATCTCCATCCCGCCGATCGTCTCCATCTCTGAAGATGCCCTGGACGCTGTACCGCGCTCCTACCGGGACGCGGCCCTGGCGCTGGGCGCCACCCACTGGCAGACCATCTGGCGGGTGACCCTGCCCGCAGCCCGCTCAGGGGTGCTGACTGCCGCCATGCTCGGGATCGGTCGCACCATTGGCGAGACAATGGTGGTGCTGATGGTCACCGGCAACGCCCCGGTCATGCCCACCGGGCTGGATGCTTTGTTCTCCCCGGTGCGCACGATGACTGCTACGATCGCAGCCGAGATGGGCGAAGTCGCCACCGGATCAACACACTATCACGTGCTATTTTTCATCGGCATCGTGCTGTTCCTGATCTCATTAGCTATCAACCTGGCGGCCTCGGCATTCATCTTCCGCCAGAGCAAGCGCTCGGAGCGCATCCTGTCATGAAAGCCGCGGGGGCATCCATCCAAAAGCGGCAGACAGCCCAGCAGCTGGGATACGCCCTGGTCACCCTGGTGGCGGTGATCACCATCCTCCCCATCCTGTTCATCATGGGTTACATCTTCATCCGCGGCCTTCCAGCCCTATCCTGGGAATTCATCAGCGGTTTCCCAACCCAGGGCTTGAAAGCTGGAGGCATCCTCCCATCCATCCTGGGAACGGTGGTGCTCACATTTGTGACCACCTTGATTGCTGTGCCGATAGGGATTGCGGCTGCCATTTACCTGTCGGAATACGCCGCTGATAACCGCTGGACGAAGATTATCCGGATTGCCATCATCAACCTGGCGGGAATTCCATCTGTGGTTTATGGTCTGTTCGGGCTGGGAGCGTTCGTCATTTTCTTGAGGCTGGGGGTCAGCATCCTGGCTGGAGCGCTCACACTTGGGATCATGACGCTGCCGGTCATTATCAGCGCATCCGAAGAGGCGCTGCGCGCCGTCCCACAATCCTTCCGCGTAGTGAGCATCTCGCTGGGAGGCACACGCTGGCAGACCATCCGGCGCATCGTCCTGCCCCAGGCGTTGTCGGGGATCATGACCGGGGTGGTCCTGGGACTCGAGCGTGCCGCCGGTGAGACAGCCCCGATCCTGTTCACCACGGCAGTGATCTACCAGCCCAACCTGCCGGATTCGCTGCTCAGCCCGACCATGGCCCTGCCTTACCACCTGTATACCGTAGCCACTCAGGTGCCGGGGATGCCGGAAGCGATCCAATATGCCACCGCGCTGGTGCTGCTGGTGTTCGTGCTCGGGCTGAACGCCCTGGCGACGTTTATCCGCGCCCGGGCGCGAGCGCACCGCCAGTGGTAGGCGGAGCAGTGGGAGCGATCAGCATGGATAAAGTCATCGTTGAGCACCTGTACCTGAACTACTCGGATGGCACTGAGTCGCTCAAGGATATCAACCTGCGCATCCCAGCAAACGCCATCACCGTCCTCTTCGGACCGGCAGGTGGCGGCAAGTCTTCGCTGCTGCGGGTCTTCAACCGGCTGAACGACCTGGCAGACGTGAAAGACCTGGCGGGCAAAGCGCTGCTGGTTGGCGCAGACGGCAGCACGCTGGATCTGCTCGATCCGGACCTGGATGTGATCGCCTTACGCAGGCGCGTGGGGATGGTCTTCGCGCGGCCGATTGTGCTGCCCCTGACGATCCGCGGCAACCTGACTTACGGGTTGGAGCTGGCTGGCGAGCGGGATAAAGCCCGCCTGGACGAGACTGTCGAGCGCAGCTTGAAGCAAGCCGCCTTGTGGGACGAAGTAAAGGACCGTTTGGGCGATCCAGCCGTCGCCCTGTCTGGAGGGCAGCAGCAGCGTCTGTGCCTGGCGCGCAGCCTGGCGCTCGAGCCGGAGCTGATCCTGCTGGACGAGCCAACCTCCGGGCTGGATCCGATCACGACGAATATGGTGGAGGCCTCGCTGCAGGAGCTGAAAGAGAACTACACCATTGTGCTGATCCCCCACTCCATCGAGCAGGCTGCTCGCACCGGTGATTTTGCCGGTTTCTTTCTGCAGGGCGAGCTGGTGGAGTGGGCGCAAGGCAAGGATCTATTCACCAATCCGAAAGTCAAACGCACCGAAGATTACATCACCGGGCGTTTCGGGTAGCGCAGGTAAAGGATGTACTATGGCCAGACAAACACTGGATCGTAAAATCCAACATTTGAGAGACGAAATCCTGGTGCTGGATAGTATGGTGGAAGAGGCGGTGCTTAGGGCGGTGCAGGCGTTGAAGGATCACGATGTCGCCACCGCCGAGCAGATATACAGCGGCGATGCGCGCGTCAATGCCAAGCGCTTCGAGCTGGAAAATGAGGTCATCATCACCATCGCCACTCAGCAGCCGATCATGGCAAGCGATCTGCGCCTGCTGGCTTCGATCCTGGAAGTAGCCGGCGAGCTGGAGCGCATGGGCGATTACGCCAAAGGCATCGCCCGCATCTGCTTGCTGATCGGCGTCGAGCGGCATGTTAAGCCGCTGATCGACATCCCGCGCATGGCAGAGCTGGCAGTCAGCATGCTGCATCGCGCCGTGGAGGCCTTTGTGGCTGCCGACCCTGCCGCCGCACGCCTCATCCCGCCCGAAGACGACCAGATCGACCGTCTTTACAATGACATCTACCATGAGTTGGTCCAGGTCATGCTCAAAGACCCGACCGCACAGACCATCGACCAGGCGAACTTTTTTATGTGGGCGGCGCACAACCTGGAGCGACTGGCAGACCGCGTGACCAATATCTGCGAGCGGGCTATCTATATTGCCACCGCAGAGCTTAAAGAGCTCTCCGTCTCAGACGACGAGTCCATGCACCGCAAGTATTCCGGCTAGTTATTGGAGATGGTGCAGTTCTCTCCAGATTCTCGCAAGGATGTCACGTTGAGCGCCTGGCGTCTTATACGATGAGAAGTGAAGAAACTCTCATCGGGCAGCAAAGGCAAGTCCGTCCCAAAATATTCGTTCAGCACCACGCGAAACGTATTAACTGGCGAGATGGACGGGTAGAGTAAATTCGGCTCGATTCCCGGCAGGTAATAAGCATTCAGTATAGAGGCGCGCTCCCTGAGACAGGTGTTATAGGGCGAGCTCCAATCCAGGGTGAGGCCTGGCCCATGGTCTCCCTGGATGATGATCACGGGGGGCGTGTCCGAGCGCGCCAGCAGGGTATCGACGACCTGCTGCAGCTGGCGGTTGACATAGCTCACCTGTCCGGCGTAACCCAAGCGGTACTCTTCGACCGTGCCAGGATATTCATCGCCATCGTTCATCGAGTAAGGGTGCTCCGGCTCGAGCGCCCGTCCTTTTTCATCAAAAACGAATGGCGGGTGGGGAGAGATGATGTGGACAAAAACCAGCTTGGGTCCTGGCAGGCGGTAAGCCTCACGTAAAGCGGTAAGGCTATCCTGCGCACGTTGGCGGTGTGCGGCGTAGCTCTCCGGGTCAGGCGCATGGAACAGCCGGCTGGCGAGGATCTCATAGGGAGAGTTGGATAAAATCAAGCTTTCGAACTCGGTTAAATCTGAGCTGGGAGTTAACACTGCACCCGGAACAAGCTCGTTTGTGAAGTAAAACCCGCTGTGGTTTGAGATGATCTGGTAGTTGCAGCCCTTTAACAAGGCCAGCAGCGTGCTGCCGGCGATGCGTTTCCGGAAGTATAAGGCGTCGTTCTGCAGCCCACTGGGTGGGTCAATATAGGAGAAGTTAAGTGCAGAAGCGATGGAGAAGATCGTCTGGGTGTAATTGGCGTGGCTTTCACCCGCTACATAGAAGCCCTTTCCTTCCAGATACTCTACGAAGGGCAGGTTATCGATATCGTACAGATCGCTAAGAACATCTGCCCGCCCGTACCCGTCAACGATGATGTAATAGATATCCGGCGAGGAAGCACAGTCAAGCTGCAGGTTCGCCGAAGCCGGGGTAGGCGTGCTGGCAGCAACTTTCTGTGCTCCTATTTCCGGCAGCGCCTGTGCAAGGATCGAAAAGGCTGGCCCAACCAGTGCGATAGCGAACAGCAGGTTGAGGAAGGGCACCAGCCAGAACTGGAGCCCGAGGCGCGACCATACCAGCTTCGTAGCCAGCAGGATGAACAGGACCGTCCAGGCACCCAGGGCCAGCAGGCGGGCATCCGGTTCATCCAGGAATGCGGTCCGCTCCTGGATAAGGCGGATAAGGTGCCCGAATAAGAAGAAGAACAGGATGGACAAAAAGACCAGGTAGGCGGTGTACTGCCAATCCCTGGTAAGCGAATACAGCAGGAGCATGCCCGCGGCTGCCAGGACCAGTATCACGGCAGACGGTCGCAGCGCCTGGGCCGGATCGAGCTGGTCCAGGTTCACCGACAGCGGGGTAAGGATGACGTAGGCGATAAACAGGTACGGATAAAAAGCTCGGCGTAACAAAGCAGCGATCGCACCCGAGTGAAGGGCGGGAGGGCAATCGGTGTATTTATTGTATCAGAAATCAAAACAGGGAGGTTAAGAATAGATGAAGGCAGCCCACACATAAGATGGCGGTAACTCTGGCCGGCCAGGACTGGCAGTCCT
>CAZGIX010000102.1:0-10477 GCA_964525785.1 uncultured Anaerolineaceae bacterium | reverse complement strand
GGCCAGGACTGGCAGTCCTTTTGCTTCGCACGGGGCGGTGGAGCACCCACGCAGGACTGCCAGTCCTTATACAACCGGTCAAGGAGCTGCGAGCAACACACAGGGTAAAAAGGCCTGGTTCCCACCGATGCTGAAATCCAGGCTGGTTTGATTGCCCTGCCAGTCGGTATGGGTCACGCGTCCGGGTATCCATTGGTTCAGCGACAGGTCGCTGGTATCGATGCCGAAGCTGCCATCCGCCTCCTGCCAGGGGATGCGCGTCAGCTCCTGGGAATCCTCCGCGTGGAAAGTGACCTCCAGATCGGAGTTGGGCGGCGCGTGCCCGATCAACGCCTGGCGAGCGAAATCGTGATAGGCGGTCAGGTTCGGCACTCGGTAGCTCACCTGCACGCCCAATTCATCGCTCAGCACGAGCTGATCTCCAGGCTGCACCGGGCGCGAGAAGCACACATGGAATCCTTCCCAAGAGGTGATCGGTATGGTCTCGCTGCCGTCAGCGCCGGTCAAGCGGATATTAGCCGGCGCCCCGCGCATGGTCTGGATGCCGCCCACGCATTCGCTGCCCAGTTGGACCCTCAAGCGTGGGGAGAAAAGTGCTAACGACACCCGGTGACCGTCGGGATGCAGGTAGATCAGAGCGCCGGTTAAATCGCCAATCGGCAGCAGCTCCGAGAAGTCCAGGCTGTATTCGCCCTGCGCCGAGGCAGTGATCTCCCAGGTCCTCTCATGAAAGCTGTAGTCGTTTTCATCGGTATTCCGCAGCACTACCCTCAGGCTGGCTCCCGGCAGAGCCGCGCCGCTCAGTTGCCCGGCCTGGGTGTCTAAATGGGCGCTGAGGTCTGGAATGGTCAGGTCCAGCGATCCAGACGGAGTCCACACGTTGATCTGGCTGCCCGGATTGACGGGCAGCGGCCTGAAAAAGGCGTCATGCAGTGAGACCCAGAATCTGCCATCCGAGCTGGCGAATCCGACCCGCTGGGTGGAAGTGACCGCCCGCGTGAAGGTCAGGGTGTAGGAGGTGAGCGGCGGAAGCCACCCATGGACCTCGTAGGAATACAGCTCGACTTCCAGCCGGGGCAAGACACTGATCGCATAGAACAATTTGGGGCTGTCCAACAGCGCAGCATAGATGCGGTCGCCGGTTTCGTACGTATAAGCTCCGCTCAGGTCCACCTGGAAAGCCCCGCTTTGGGTAGCGGTCACGACCGCCAGCGTTTCGAGCGCATATACGTCTGACCACCTGCGCTGGATGCTCACCCGCTCGCCGGCCGGCGCCTGACCGCTGACGATGCTGGTCGCGGGATTGATCTGCACGCTGAGATCGGGTACCGGCGTCTGAGTGCGCTGACCCTGAGTGTCCACCTCGATCAGGTCCCCTGGTCTGATCGGGACGGGACGGTAGGCCTCATCGTACAGGCTAACCTCCCAGCCGCTGTAATCCCCGGAAGAATCCATCAGCGGAGATTCAGCCTTGACCCCACCGCCAGCCCCCCTCAGGCGGATGGTGGCATCGAGGCAAGCATAATCCGCATACACCTGGATGCGGTTGCCGCCCACCTGGGCGCCTGGTAGAGCCGACGGGCAATTGCGCCCATCCCAGCGGCGAGCAATGTGTTGACCCGGCGGATCATTCAGGATTACCTGGCCATGGGTAAGGGTGTCGAAAGTCCAGCCCGAGCTGAAATCAGCCAGGTACTCCCCGCTGGCAGACGCCGTTACCACCTGGGTGACAGACGGATATGGATAGCCGCCGCCTCCATCACCCGATATCGATCCAGCACCCAGCGGCGTTGACAGCGGGTAAATGGGATAAGCGTTGTACACCAGGACGGTCAGGCGAGCGTCGGGCGGCGCGATGCCTGAGACCACCGCCGAGCGGGTGTCGGCTTCGGCAGTGAGCTGCGGTATGAGCATTTCGAGCTCCTCGCCATGCGGCGAGGTGACCCGCAGCGTGTCGCCGCTGTCGATCGCGACTCCACTTTGGAAAGTATAATAAGCAAACACACCGTCGTTGCCGGTGGAGAATACGTCCCAATCCTTGTAGTATCCGCTGGGACCCTGCACCGTAACCGTCACCGGTGTGCGCACCCGGTCGATCTGCACCCACATCAGGTACGAGAGCTCATTGCCACTGGCGTCATCCAGCGGGACGTAAATAGAGGTCGTAGCCGTGCGCGCATACGCCTGGTTTTCATCCGGCAGGGTCTGGATGACGGCGGCGTAGTCATCCGCCTGTAGGTCCAGGGAGGCGGAATAATCCCCCGCGGGGGAGGCAATCGCGGTCACAGCCTGGGCTGGCGTAAGGTCCCAAAACTCCCCTAGGGATGGATCGTACAAGGGCCAGTCGTACAGCGGACCCGGGTAGCGGCGCACTTCCAGGTTCGCCTCGGGCTCCGCCACCCCGGAGATCACACCGGCAGGCAGATCAGTACTGGCGCTGAGCAGCGGCAGGGTCATCGAGAAGACCTGCCCTTCAGCCGCAGCCAACAGCCGGTCGCCCGAGTTGAGCAGAAATGTATCAGAAGCAATGACAAAATCGCCGCCGCTGCTGCCATACGCGCTATACAGGGCAATGAACTCTCCGCTGGTGTTAGTCTGGGTGATCATCACCATCGTCTGAGGGGGGATCAAGCCCGAGATCACGCCGCTGCCCACCTGTGCGCGCAGCAGCGGGGCGATAAAGTAGAGGTACAGGCGCCGGTCCGGCTGCGGCTCGATCAGGATATAGCCGCTGTCCTGGCGGTGCAGGTCCACTGAAGGCTGCAGATCGACTATATAGCTGCCATCGGGCGAGGTAATGCCGGTCTGTGTGTACACAGTCGCGGGGTCATCGAACGGGAAGACATAAGCCGTCAGGCTTTCACCCGGAGGCGCTTGCCCGTACAGGCTATCTTGCAGCGGTTCTGCCAAGGCGGTCAGCAGGGGCACCGTCAGGCTGATGCCCGCGCTCCCTTGGGCAAGCCACACCTGGTCGCCCGGCTCGAAGCCGGATGAATAGCAGTATTCCGGCGGGCAGGGGGTAGGTTTGCCAATACACAGCCAGCGTGTAGAAATTTCCCAGCGGATCGGGCACCGGCATCGCCGAACCGCTGGCGATCTGGTAGCCATCTCGCAGCACGCTGGCAGTCACCTCCGCCAGGCCCGGTGCGGTGCCCGCCAGGCGCTTGTCGGTCAGGTCCACATTGACGGACAAAGCCGCCTGCGGAGCCAGAGCGCGGTCGTGGGCCGTTCTCGTCCGCACGAGCTCCAGCCAGCCTCCCCCATCCGGATCGGGTGCGACAGGTGACGCCGCCGGCAGCGGCGCGGCAGAGACCGCTTCCGCATGCGGCAGGCAGACCCACCAGGCGAACAGCGCCAGCCCTGCCAGCAGGAACGGCGCCAGAATAAGCACATTGCGGCGAGAGCACATAACAGCCTCCGGTTAAGTACCACGAACAGCAGGTATGTTTATGATGACTATAGAATTAAATCAAGGAAAAGTCAATCGTTGATCCAATGCGGGAAGCAGGACCGTTCAGACTTGATACAGGACTGGCAGTCCTTTTGCTGCACACAGGGCAGTAGAGCACCCACGCAGGACTGCCATTCCTGCTCCCTCACAAGACTGATCCTGACATCGAATATGACAATTTCAGGACAATAATCATTTGTCCAATGAGTAAATCCCTTGTAAACTAGGTATCGTGAATGCGGTATAGAGGAAATCGTCGTCGACCTGGGCACCTATGCCGCTCAAATCAACGACGAATTAGTCTCAAGAACGTATACAATATATGTAACGCATTTCAAGGATCACAGGGGGTGTTTGGGCAGGCTGCGCCTGCCCAAACACCCATCCACCTGCTAACTGCATAAGTAAGGAGTTAACCATGTCTGCTACCAAAATCATCCTGTTCATCCTGGCTGGTATTTTAATTATCCTTGGTGTTCTATATATTATTGCCGCGTTCAGCCCGGAAATGTCCGATAATTTGATCTTTACCGGGATTATCTTCGTCGCAATTGCTTTTGGACTCATCTGGTTCGCCACCCGGATAAAACCTCGACCGGCTGAAGGGGCCGAAAACGTGACCCTCAAGATCGATCTGCCCGCCAATGTCAACCTGGACCAGCTCAAGTGCCAGTCCTGCGGTGGCGCGCTGACCATGGACAACATCCAGATGGTCGCTGGTGCGCCGGTGGTCAACTGCCCGTACTGCAAGACCACCTATCAGCTCACAGAAGAACCGAAGTGGTAGGAAAATTACAAATTAGAAATCAGGGTTAAGAGAGTCGAGAGTAGAGATCAGGGAAAAGGGTGTGGGATGAGGCGTAGGCGATGAGAAAAATTGGCTTCTTGATTGTCGGTATCATCCTCCTGCTGGCGCCGGTAGGCGCATTGGCGCAGAGTTATTCGTTCAGCGTGGACCGGACAACGGTTGACGTTTATTTAAACGACAGCGGCACGATCGACGTGCTCTACCGCTTTACATTCCGGAATGACCCCAGTGGAGCCTATATCGACTTCGTCGATGTCGGCATGCCTAACAAATACTTCTCGGACGCGTATATCACTGCCGAGGTCGATGGCGCCGCGGCTCTATACGTCTCCAGCAGTGAATATCAGGCCGAAGGCACCGGGGCAGCGGTGGCGCTGGGCGATTACGCCATCCCACCCGGCGCGACCGGCACCGTGACCGTGTGGGCGCGGGACATCGAGCGCATGTTCCATCCTGACAGTGAAGACCCGGACTACGCCAGCATGGTTTTCTCGCCCACCTGGTTCGACAGCGACTTCGTCCACGGCGATACGGACCTGCAGGTCAGCTTCCATATGCCGGAGGGCGTGCAGCCGCAGGAACCGCGCTGGCATTCCGCCCCGCCCGGCTGGGCCAGCGAGCCGCAGACCAGCATCGACGATCTAGGCCGGGTAACCTACACCTGGCGCAACGCAACCGCCAGTGCGTATAAAGAATATGACTTTGGAGCCTCGCTGCCGCGCAGCTACCTGCCAGCGGGCGCCATCTACCAGCCTAATTTGGCTGAGCGCCTGGGAATAAGTCCCGATGACCTCATCTTTGGCGCGGTGTGCGCCGGTTTTGTCGTCCTGTTCGGCGGCTCTACAGTCTGGGGCATCTTCAGCACCCACCGCCGCAAACAGCAGTACCTGCCTCCTAAGATCACTGTCGAAGGGCACGGCATCAAGCGCGGGCTGACCGCGGTCGAGGCGGCGATCTTGATGGAGCAGCCCATGGACAAGATCCTGACCATGATCCTGTTCTCGGCGATCAAGAAGGGCGCCGTGCAGGTTAAAAAACAGGAGCCGCTGGAGCTGCAGATCCTGGAGCCAGCGCCGCAGGATCTTCAAACTTACGAACAGGGCTTCCTGGACGCCTTCCGAGAGACAAAAACCATCGCTCGCAAAAAGCAGCTCCAGGAGACCATGATCGCCCTGGTGAAGAGTGTAAGCACCAAGATGAAAGGCTTCAGTTATAAAGAAACCCTGGCGTACTACAAGAGCATTGTCGAGAAGGCCTGGACTCAGGTGGAGACCGCTGCCACGCCGGAAGTGAAAAGCGCCGCCTTTGACGAGAATATTGACTGGACCATGCTGGATCGCGATTACGACGACCGCACCAGGCGCACTTTCAGCGGCGGACCGGTCTTCGTGCCCAACTGGTGGGGACGCTACGACCCCACTTGGTCAGGCGGGAGCAGCAAACCGGTTGCCAGCGCACCCAGCTCCGGCGGATCGGGAGGCGGCGGTGGGGTATCGCTCCCCAACCTGCCGGGGTCAGATTTCGCTGCTTCGATGGTGCGCGGAGTGGAAGGCTTTTCGGCGGGGGTAGTGGGCAACATCGGAGAATTTACTGGTAACATTACTTCGAAGACCAATCCTATACCGGCATCGTCGAGCAGCGGGCGCAGCTCGGGGGGCGGGTGCGCCTGCGCCTGTGCCTGCGCCGGGTGTGCCTGTGCCTGCGCCGGCGGTGGGAGGTAGCCGATGAAGAGGAGCCTGCTTCTGGTTATTCTGGTCCTGCTGGTATTCGCTATACCGGGCAGCGTGCTGGCACAGTCCTATCTATTCGAAGTCCCGCAGGCGTCCGTCGACGTGTATTGGAACGACGACGGCACGCTGTCGATCTATTACGAGTGGGTTTTCGACAACCATCCCAGCGCCAGCCCGATCGATTACATCGATGTCGGGCTGCCCAGCGAGAGCTACGACCTGGGGAGCATCAGCGCCGAGGTGGATGGACAGCCCATCACGGATATCCAGACCTCGCCCTACGTGCAGCCCGGGATCGCCCTGGGGCTGGGCGCCAACGCTATACAACCGGGACAGACCGGCACGGTGCGCATGTCCATACCGGCGGTGTCTGCCCAGCTCTACCCGGATGATGCCGGTGATGGCTATGTTAGCGCGGTGTTCAGCCCGACCTGGTTCGACAAGAAGTTCGTGAACGGCAATACCGACCTGACGGTGGTCTTCCACCTGCCGCCCGGCGTGCAGAATGAGGAGCCGCGCTGGCATTCAGCCCCGCCTGGCTTTCCCGACCAACCAGAGAGTGCCCTGGACGAGGAAAACCGCATCGTATACATCTGGCGAAATCCAAACGCCACATCCTGGCAGGAATACGACTTTGGGGCTTCCTTTCCGGGTCAATACACGCCTCCCGACGCAGTCGTACAGGCCGAACCCCTGGAGTCGTTCTTCGGGACGATCGGGGCGTGTGCTACTTTTTTGCCTGGATTGATCTGTTTCGGGCTGGTCGGTTTGATCATCTATGCCAGCATCAACAGTGGGCGCAAGCGCAAGCTGCAGTACCTGCCGCCGAAGATTGCCATTGAGGGGCACGGCATCAAGCGCGGCCTGACCGCAGTAGAAGCAGCGGTGCTTATGGAGCAGCCGGTCGATAAGATCCTGACTATGATCTTGTTCTCGACCATCAAGAAAGGGGCTGCCAGCGTAAAATCGCGCGATCCGCTGGAGCTTACGCTTATCACCCCACAGCCCGAAGGGCTGTATCCGTATGAGATCGAATTCATACAGGCCTTCGCTTTAGCAAGCCGAGAGCGGCGCAAAAAGCTGCAAGACGCCATGGTGAACCTGGTCAACGGCGTAGCAGAGAAAATGAAGGGCTTCAGCCGCAAAGAGAGCATTGCCTACTACCAGCAGATCATTGAGACCGCCTGGAAGCAGGTCGAAGCCGCAGACACGCCGGAGGTCAAGAGCGCCAAATACGAAGAAGTAATGGATTGGACGATGCTCGACCGGGATTACGACGATCGCACCCGGCGCACTTTCAGCGGCGGGCCGGTTTTCGTTCCGGTATGGTGGCCGCGCTACGACCCGAGCTTCCCGAGCCAGACGGGCACCAGCAGCCGGCCGGCTGCCAGCACCCCGTCAGCCAGCGGATCGGGCGGGGGCGGTGGGATATCCCTGCCCAACCTGCCGGGTTCTGATTTTGCCGCCTCGGTAGTGAAGGGCGTGCAGAGCTTCTCAACCGGGGTGGTCGGCAGCTTGACCGATTTCACCAGCGGGGTGACCAATCGCACCAATCCGCTGCCCAAGCCGACATCGACACCCAGCAGCACCAAGTGGCGCGGCGGCGGCTCGGGTGGCAGCTTTCACTGCGCGTGCGCCTGCGCCTGCGCCTGTGCGGGCTGCGCCTGCGCCTGCGCCGGGGGTGGACGATAAGGTTCACCGCAGAGACACAGAGATCAAAGAGAAAGATCTATTTATTCACCGCGGAGTAATGGAGTGAACGGAGTAATTTTATACACCACAGAGAACACGGAAAGATATTTTAAATATATAACAGTGAGGTCTCTTTATATATAATAGTTTTCTCTGCGCTCTCTGCGAACTCTGCGGTGAAATCTCTTCTTCGAGGCTTAATGTGCAAAAAGGGAATGGTCTGCAAAGGATATTGAGCAAGCTCAACTGGGGCGCGGCGCGCTTCAGCCTCCCACAGCCTGGGCTGTACCAATACCAGCGCCATTCGCTCGGTGAGCGCAGCCGGGTGCATCTGCGGCTGGACCCAGACGGCAGCGGTCTGCTGCTGGTCAACGCCAACCGGGTGGTGCACCTCAACCCCAGCGCAGCCCTGATGGCATATCTCTTCCTGGAAGATGCACCTGAAGAGCAGGTCGTAAGCACTCTGACTGGCCAGTATGCAGCTCCTGCCGCACAATTGAAAGACGATTATCGACAGGTGGCGTACCAGATCACCGAGCTGGCCCGCCCGGATGGCGCCTGTCCGGTGCACGACCTGGAGATCGAGACCATCCGGCCCTTCAGTGCCCGTCCCTCAGCGCCTTACCGCATGGATCTGGCGCTGACCTACCGCTGCAACAACGACTGCGCCCACTGCTACAACGCCCGCCCGCGCACCTACGGCGAGATTTCCACCGACGAGTGGAAGCGCATCCTGGACCAGCTGTGGGAGCTGGGCATTCCACACGTGGTCTTCACCGGCGGCGAGCCTACCCTGCGCGGCGACCTGCCGGCATTGATCGCCCACGCCGAGCACAACGGGCAGATCACCGGCCTGAACACCAACGCCCGCCGGCTTTCTGACCGTGGATACCTGGAAGCCCTGGTCGAGGCCGGGCTGGACCATGTCCAGATCACGCTCGAATCGCACGATGAGGAGATCCACGATCACATGGTGCGGGCGCGCGGCGCCTGGAAGCAGACCGTCGCCGGGCTGCGCAATGCCCTAGATACGCCGCTGTTCGTGATGACCAACACCACCATGCTGCGCGATAACGCCCACAGCGTCTCTTCTATCAGCGCCACACTGGATTTTCTGGCTGACTGCGGCGTGCCCACCATTGGGCTGAATGCGCTGATCTACGCCGGGCAGGGGCGCTCCGTCGGCACCGGGCTTAAGGAAGCCGAGCTGGCGCCGCTGCTGGAGCTGGCGCGCGAGAAAACCGAGGCCCATGAACAGCGGCTGATCTGGTACACGCCCACCCAATACTGCCACTTCGATCCAATGCAGCTCGATCTGGGCGTCAAAGGCTGCACGGCCGCGCTTTATAACATGTGCGTCGAACCGGACGGTGCGGTGATCCCCTGCCAGTCCTACTACCAGCCGCTTGGCAGCCTGCTGCGCGATCCCTGGGAGTCGATCTGGAATCACGAGCTGGCTGTCAGCCTGCGCGAGCGTCGAGATATCCCGGCCAAGTGCAGCGGCTGCGCCCTACTGCCGGAATGCGGTGGCGGCTGCCCTCTGCAAAATGCATTATGAGGCAAAACATGACCAATCTTCTGCAATCCATCCAGGAGCGTTTCAATCCCAGCCAGCCAGTCAAGCCCGGCATGTACCACTACATCTCCCCGCAAGACGATCCGCGCAACTACCGCCTGCACCTGCGCGTGGAGCCGGACGGCAGTGGTGTGCTGATCGTCAACGCCGCCACTGTGCTGCACCTGAACCAGACCGCCGCGGAATATGCCTACTACTTTGTCCAGAACATGGATTCCAGCCAGGTAGCCCGCCAGATGGCCCGGCGCTACCGGGTCGAGCCGGCCCAGGCAGCCACAGACTACCGCGATCTCGGTCAGCGCATATTGGCCCTGGTCGAGACTCCCGACCTGGACCCGGTTACATTTTTGGATTTCAGCCGGCGTAATCCGTATTCAGCCAGGACAAGTGCTCCATACCGCCTGGACTGTGCGCTGACTTATCGCTTGCCGGCTGGCGCTGACCCCGCATTTGCACCGCAGGAGCGTGCCAGGACCGAGCTGACCACCAGGGAGTGGAAAACAGTGCTGGATAAGGCCTGGGCAGCAGGCATCCCGCACGCCATCTTCACTGGCGGCGAGCCAACCTTGCGGGATGACCTGATAGACCTGGTGGCGCATGCGGAATCGCTGGGCATGGTCAGCGGTCTGCTCACCGATGGGCACCGCCTGGTTGAGCAGCCTTACCTGGAGCGCCTGCTGCAGACCGGGCTGGACCATCTGCTGCTGCTCCTGCAGCCGGAACATGAACAGGATTGGACCAACTTACAGAAGATCATGGCGCAGGATATCTTCGTCGCCGTTCACCTGACCCTGACGCCTGAGAACAAAGACGGCTATGCGAAAATACTCGAAAAATTATCCAACCTGGGCGTGCCGGCTGTTTCGCTCACTACCCGCGCTCCAGAGCTGACCCCGCTCTTGAAGAGTGCACGCGATACTGCCGCTGGGCTGGACCTGGAGCTGGTATGGGATATCCCGGTGCCCTACTCGGAGCACAATCCGGTGCGGATGGAGCTGCCCGAGGCCGAGAGAGTTGAAGGCGCCGGGCGCGCCTGGCTGTACGTTGAGCCGGATGGGGATGTGCTGCCCGGTCAGGGCATGGAGACCGTGCTGGGTAATTTATTGCGCGATCCCTGGGAGCAGATCTGGCAAAACGCCAACCAGTGATCTTAGCATCCCTTGCGGTGTCGAGTCCTATTAACTCGTATCACCCGAACTTTAACAAAGTCTCATAAAGTC
>CAZGIX010000101.1:0-15966 GCA_964525785.1 uncultured Anaerolineaceae bacterium | reverse complement strand
AACAGAATAGGGCGACCCGTCGTCCCTGTCCATACCACTGCGTGCAAGATTCATGGGTCGCCCCTACGGATGTGGGTGAATCCCCCCCTCCCCAGTAAATTCAATCGTCCCAGCCGCCCTCCCAGCCGTATTTGCCGCGCAAGGGCACAAAAGCCACCGGCACGAGCACATCCTGGATGAACTCGCCCGCCTGGCGCTGCCACTTCTCCAGGTACTGCCCCATGCGCCCGCCAACCGGGATCACCAGGCGCCCGCCCTCCTCAAGCTGGTCGAGCAGGGCCTGCGGAGTGGCTGGCGCAGCAGCAGTCACCAGGATGGCGTGGTAAGGGGCATAGGCGGGCAAGCCGCCGGAACCATCCCCCACATGAACCTGAATGTTACCCAGGCCCAGGTGCCCCAGAACCTGCCGGGCGCGCTCTGCCAGGTGGGCGTCGCGCTCGATGGTGTGCACTTCACGCGCCAGGTGCCCCAGGATGGCAGCCTGGTAGCCTGAGCCGGTGCCGACCTCCAGCACCTTCTCCTCGCCGGTCAAGTGCAGCAAGAGGGTCATGAGGGCGACGATGTAGGGTTGGGAGATGGTCTGCCCGCCACCGATAGGCAAGGGCCCATCGGCATAGGCCAGGTAGCGGTGCTCCAGCGGGACGAACAGGTGGCGCGGCACGGCCCGCATGGCTTCCAGCAGACGTGGATCGCGCACGTCGCGCCCGGCGATCTGCTCGTCCACCATGCGCTGGCGTTCTAAGGCGTAGCGGGCTTCATCGTCCAATGATAGATGCCTCCGGCATTCGCTGCACTCAGCCGCGGAGCGACAGCAGCGAGCGCCAAAGATCATCCCGCTCCCCCGGGACGAAGGGCAGGTACAGCGCCAGGCGGTCAACCAGACCCCGGTAGCGGCCCTCCAGAGCGGCGGGCAAATCCTGCGGGCTGGCGACCACAGCAAAGGTCTGCAGCATGTCTGCGCTGATCAAGCCCGGCATCGCGCCCCACTCGCCACGCCCGGCGAGGGAAGAAAGCTGCTCGGCAGTCTCAGCCCAGCCGTGCAAGGCCATGACCGGGCGGTAGGAAGGCGTGGAGGCGTAGAAGGCAATCTGGGAGCGCACGAAGGCTTCTTCTTCCGGCGAGGTGACCACAAAAGCGGTGGTGGAAATTTTAACCGCCGAGCGCTCCCGCCCGGCGCTGGCGGCGCCCCCCTGGATGGCAGGCAGCAACACCTGGCGCAGATATTCCAGGCTGTGAAAAGGGTGCACCAGGAAGCCATCCATGACCTCGCCCGCCAGGCGCGCCAGCCCGGTATTGACTCCGGCAATGTAGATGGGGATGTGCGGGTGGGGGATCGGACCGGGGTTAAAAAACGGGGTCATCAGGCTGAGCCGGTAATGCTCGCCGCGATGGTCCAGCTTAGCGCCGGTCTGCCAGGTGTGCCACAGGGCGCGAATGGCAGCCACCTGCTCGCGCAGCTTGCCCACCACCGAGGCGGGCCACGGCATGCCGAAGCGGCGCTCGACGTGCGCTTTGACCTGGGTGCCCAAACCGAGGATGAAGCGCCCCGCGGAAGCCTGCGCCAGGTCCCAGGCGGTATACGCCAGGGTGGTGGGACTGCGAGCGAAAGCAATCGCCACGGCAGTGCCGTACTGCAGGCGCTGGCTATGCTCGGCAACCAGCGCACCCGGCAAGAAGGGGTCGTGGACCGTCTCGGTGGCCCACAGGGCATCGAAGCCCAGCGCTTCAGCGGCAGCGGCGATGCCAGGGACTGCGCTCAGGGGTACGGGAGGGAGGGAGGCATCAATATGCATGGAGGTTAGAGAGGCGAGAGTAGAGAATAGAGAGTGGTGAAGAGGGATAGCTTACTCGCTTAAGAGATAGGCGGCGACCCATTGGGTTGTGGCGAGCAGGGCATCGGTATGCGTGCGCTCATAGCTATGAGAAGCATCCACCCCGGGGCCGATCAACGCCACGGCGACATCCCCG
The DNA here is from genome assembly GCA_964525785.1 of uncultured Anaerolineaceae bacterium. Taxonomy (GTDB): domain Bacteria; phylum Chloroflexota; class Anaerolineae; order Anaerolineales; family UBA4823; genus JAQBDA01. Next base: position 13,998 of record CAZGIX010000101.1, on the reverse strand, counting down.
CCGGCGCGCCAGTAGGCTTCGCCATCCGAGCCGTAGAAGGGGTAGATATCCACTTTATAGGCGATGCCGATCTGGTCGGCCAACCCGCGAAGCCGCTGGCTGAGGTCGTGGTGGTAGGGTCCGCCGGAGTCCTTGACACACAGGGTCGCATGGAACTCGTCCGAGGTTTGCCCTTCGCCCACCGCCGCCATGTCCACGGTGACCAACTCCGCCAGGTCGGGCGGGAAGCCGGCCGCGGCGCCGTGCCCTACTTCTTCGTAGTTGCTGATGAGCAGGGTGGTCCTTTGGACGGGCTGCAAGCCGGCGTCGTGCAGGGCTTTGACTGCCGCCAGCAGGCAGGCCACACAGGCCTTGTCGTCCAGGTGGCGAGAGCGCACAAAGCCGTCCGTGATCTCCAGGCGCGGGTCGAAAGCCACGAAGTCACCGACCTGGATGCCGAGGAGGCGCGTCTCGTCCGCCGAGAGCGTGCGGGCGTCCAGGCGCACTTCGATATTGTCGTCATCGCGCTTTAAGTCGTTGACCTGGGCGCTGTGCACGTGCGCAGAGGCCTTGACGAGCAGGATCGAGCCGCGCAGGGTCTCGCCGGAGTTGGTGAAGACCGTGCAGCCCTCGCCTTCCACCGTATTCCAGGCAAAGCCGCCGACCTTGGTCAGCTTGAGGCGCCCATTGGGCTTGATCTCCTTGACCATCGCCCCCAGCGTATCGGCGTGGGCGGTGAGGGCGCGAGGCGCATCGCTGCGCAAACCGGGCCAGGTGACCACCAGGGCACCCTTGCGGGTGCGGCTCAGCTCCAGCTCCGGGTACTGGCGCAGAGCCTGCTCGGTGAGAGCAATCGCACGCCCGGTGAACCCGGTGGGGCTGGGCGTGTTGAGCAAAGAAGAGAGCATTTGCAGCAGGTATTGGGCATCAATCTCGGGTAAGGACATCATCGGCTCCAGCAAGCAGCAGCTATTTTGATAAACCTTCGAATTCGGAAATCACTTTTCGCCAGTTATCGGGGATGGGGATGGTCTCCCCCAGCTTGTAATCGTAGGTGACCAGCACACTCGATCCGGTGGCCATCACCTGGTCGTCCGAGGGGTCTTCGATCTGATATTCCATGTGCACACTCTTATTGCCCAGGTGGGTGATGCGCGCCCCCACACGCACAGGCTGTGTAAAAAGGATGGGGGCGCGGAAGGTGATGCTGGCCTGCGCCAGGATGAAACCGATCTCCAGGAACGATCCGCCCCTCCACAGGCCCAGGTGCTGGACGTAGCGGATGCGGGCTTGCTCCAGGTAGGTCATAAATTTGGCGTTGTTGACGTGACCCTGAGGGTCCAGGTCACCATAACGGACTTCGATTGGATGGTAGAAGCGGAAGGACGGCATAGCTGGATTATACTCGCTGAAAGACTTATGGACTGCGGTATAATCCGCCGCATGGATAATACTGACTTCGAAGACACACAACCTTACCCGGTGCGACCCGAGGGTGAGGACGCATCGTTAGAGGATACCCTGCCGGCGGAAACACCTTCCAGCCAGCAGGAGAATATAGATCAGACTGTACCTGTGTCACTGCGCCACGAGAGCGCCCAGGAGAACGGATTCGAACAAACAATCCCACCACCGCTCAGCCAGCCGCCGATCGAGCCGGATGATACGGTGGTATCCGTGCCGTATACTGCCGATGCAGACAGCCGCGGGACAGCACTGGCATCCCAACCAGCGACCCCCGGCGACGATCCGGTGATCGAGCCAGACGACACGGTCGTCTCAGTTCCGTACCGGAGTGATGCTTTAGCCGCTCCTGCAGAGCCGGATGCTTCCGGCGCTGAAGAGCCAGAAGCATCCGAGCCAGAAAGCGCTCCCCCAGGGCCGGTTCCGCTGCCGCCCGTTCCGGCTGGACGCAGATTTCCAATCCGCTGGGCGGCCCTGTTAGGCGTGATCCTGCTGCTATTGATCGGAGCAGGCAGCGCCTACTCTGGCTACAACACAGCCATCAGCCTGCGCACCGGCGCCCAGGCTACCCAGTCAGCCCTGACCCTGCAGGAGCAGTTCGACCTGGGGGTCCAGGATATAGAAGCCAAACGCTACGACCTGGCGCGCCAGCGTTTCGAGTATGTCATCCAGCTCGATCCATCCTACCCCGGGGTGACCGAGAAACTGGCGGAAGTGCTGCTGGCGATGAACTCCACCGCCACGCCGACCGTCGCCCCTACGCCAACCGTGACGCCTACCCCGGACCTGCGGGGGGTCGAAGAGTTGTACAGCCAGGCGCAGCAGGACGTGGCGAACAGCGAGTGGACAGCGGCGATCAACTCCCTGCTGTCGCTGCGTAAGGCGGATGTCAACTACCAGCCGGTTTGGGTAGATGACATGCTGTACGTGGCCTACCGCAACCGCGGCGCCGATAAAATCCTGCGGGATGGCGACCTGGAGGGCGGCATCTACGACCTGACACAGGCCGAGCAGATCGGCCCGCTGGATGCGGACGCCAAAAGCTACCTGACCTGGGCGCGCATGTACATCACCGGCGCCAGCTTTTGGGAGCTGGATTGGTCGCAGGTGGTGTACTATTTCGCTCAAATCGCCCCGGCTTTGCCCAACCTGCGCGACGGCTCTGGCTGGACCGCCACCGATCGCTTGCGACTGGGACTGGCAGGCTACGGCGATTTCCTGGCAGAGAACGGCGATTTCTGCTCGGCTGTCGAGCAATTCGACCTGGCGCTGGAGATGGGAGCCGACAGCACGGTTGAAGAGGCGCGCAACAACGCGGCCGACGAGTGTGACGGCGGCAGAGACGACGATGACGACGACTCCGGGGATGAAGCCGACACGCCGTCCACTGAAAGCCCACCCGAAGAACCACCGCCGCCTGAGGAAACCGAGCCGGCCCCAACCGAAGAGCCAGTGACCACTGAGGCGCCGGCTACCGAGCCACCTGCCGCCACCGAGCCGCCTGCCAGCACCCCCAGCCCATGAGCATGCCCTTCTGGGCATTGAGCGCCCTTTACTGGCTGCACATGCTCGCCACCGTCGTATGGATCGGCGGGCTGGCTGCGCTGGCGCTGCTGGTGCTGCCCGCCGCGCAGAGCAGCCTGGAGGCCAGCGCCTATGCCAGGCTGCTGGGCACCATCCAGCGCCGGCTCGACCCGACCGGCTGGATCTGCCTGCTGGTCCTGGCAGGCACGGGGTTGTTCCAGATGAGCGCCAACCCGAACTACCAGGGCTTCCTGGCCGTCGATAACCGCTGGGCGGCTGCGATCCTGGTCAAACACCTGATCTTCTTCGCCATGACCGGCGTCAGCGCCTACCTGACCTGGGGCCTGCTGCCCGCCCTGCAGCGGGCGGCTTTGCGCCAGGCGCAGGGCAAGGAGGCGCCTGAGAGCGAGCCGCTGCGCCTGCGGGAGGTGCGCCTGCTGCGCCTGAACCTGCTCCTGGGGGCGGCCTTGCTGGCACTGACCGCCATTGCCCGAGCGTCTTGATCTTCACCTACCCCTGGCGGTACCTGGGGGAGCAGGCCGATGGTCAAGGATCTATGCCGATCACAGCGGAGGGACGAACATGGCCACCAAGACGGCGGCAAAAACCCCTTTCATCGACAACCTGGCCCTGAAGCTCGCCCGGCTGTATTATCGAAGGGATCGCGCCGATGCGGGCGAGGTCCGGCAGCTGGCAGAGGCGCATACAAATCCCCCTGTGCTGCACGAGGACTTTCTCGAGGGCGACACGATATTACCCGCCGGGCAGGGCTTCGACGGCGGAACCAGGATGTGGGATATCGCCTTCATCAACGGCTCCAGCCAAGTCAGCCCGCCGCCGCATGGAGAGGCCGGTGATATCATCGTCCGAGACAGCCTGCTGAAGCTGCAGGTGAGGAACGACCCAAACTTCGACCGCAAGAGTTCACGATGGGGAAAGGGCAGCCCGGCGGCAGAGAAATATAACAACGCATACGTGGTCGGCATAGGCGGATTCATGCCCACGCCCAGGCAATCGATACAGGTGCAGTGCCGCATGAAGATCAGCGCCGGCTTCCACGGCTCGACCGGCATCTGGGTGGAAGAGGTGAACACCTTCGATCCGAAAACGGGCATCATGGTCAAGCCCTTCCGCTCGTTCGGGTTTTCATACCTGGGCGAGGCCTCCGACGCCTTTATCCGCGGCCTGGCAATCGAGACGGTGCTTGGATTGTCCATCCAGGACAAGCAGACCGCCAGCGGCGTGGACATCACAGATTGGCATACCTACGAACTGCGGTGGGCATGGATGGATCTAAAAACCCAGCGGGTCGAGTTCAGGGTAGATAATCGGGAGATCGGGCATTTCGAGATGCACCCGTTCGGTCCTGCGGAGATACAATTATGGGCGGACAACTACCAGATCGGCCGGGGGCTGAAAATCGGTTTTCTGAATGTGCCAGACATGGACGAGACCGCATACGACTGGATACAGGTTGCAGGCATCGATAACGAGGGCTATCGCATTTGAACTATCCCTCAACCCCCACCCCTGCCCGCCCCCTGGCAGGGGGCGGGTGAAAGAGGGATTTGGGGAGTTCCGCTGGCGGCAAAGCCGCCAGCGGAACTCCCCAAATATCCAATTCCCCCTTCCCGGCGAGGGAAGAGGGCGAGGGGGATGAGTGGGAAAGCAATGAAGAGATGCCTTCGGCATTCGCGTCGCTCAGAGCCCGCCCTGAACATCGTGAAGGGATGACACCGAAGCTTGTTTTATTGACAGCAGATCCTATTAAAACACTCACTGCCCGGGTTGCATCAATCACCCGGGCAGTGAGCGTATAAATTCGGGTTGGAGCTGCGCTATCCGACTTGCTTGTTGATCTCGACCAGGAGCGCCTCGGCCTTTTCCTTGGTGAGACCGAGCTGCGCCGCTTGCGGCATCGCCAGCACCATATTCAAGGTGAAACCGCGCGCCATCGCAACCATCGGATGGGTGGATACGCCGGGCAGCTGCTGATCGAGCACGGCCTTCGCCTGCGGATCGTCTAAGAGCTGGCCCAGGGTAGTATCGAGTGTGAACGCCATGAAATGCCTCCTAATTGTTCTATATGGGTGGATTTGATATGGTTTTGCGTATCTATTGATGATTGTACCATGAAGGTGCAGGGCGCCTGGAAGCGCCCACCGCACCTTACGCTACTCGCTTTTTGCGTCCGTTTCGGAGGCATCCGCTTCGGAGGCATCCGTTTCGGAGGCATCCACTTCTACTACTACCGGCGGCTCGTCATCGCCGCCTTCCATGCGGTCGGCGGTGCCCTGAAACAGCTCCCAGCCCTGGCTCAGGATGACCACCTGGGCTGCCAGCAGCCAGAAGAAGAACAGGCTCATCACGATCGCCACGCCGTTCAGGATATTGGGCAGGTTGGTCTGGATGCTGGTGAGCATGGTCTTCAGATCATCCATGGAGGCGCTCGATTGTCCGATCATGGCCTGGTATTCAGCCAGGCTGGTCGATATGAACGCCACGCTGTCCGACATGGTCACCAGACTGCTCTGGATGGTGCCCATGCTGTCATCGGCCTTATCCAGGCTGGCAGACATCTCCACGAACTGGTCCGGAAGGCCTTCCAGGTTCGACGCCAGATCACCCAGCGATTCGGCCAGCGAGGTCTCCGGGTCGTAAGGCTGGGCGGGCTGCTCCACAAAGCCGCCTACCAGCGGCACGGCGCTCATCACCGAGCGGAATGCGTCCAGTGACTGGATGGCGCTGTCGAGCACCACCGCCCCCTCCTGGGCAGTCTTGAGGGAGATCGTGGCTGACTCCATCGTAGCTGGCAGGCTTTCGCCCATGAATGTGTTGAGCTGGTCGAGCACGGGCTGGGTGCCCTCGACCGAGGCGGCGGTGGCGCCCAACATGGTCGAGAGGGCGTCCACGCTGTCAATGGTGGCGCCCAGGGCATCCCCGGTGGTCTTCATGACCTGCTGGCTGGTGCCAATGCTGTTGTTCAGGGTCAGGATGGTGCTGCCGGCATAGGTCTCGATGGTGGGTTTCGCCATCCAGATGCCCACCAATCCCGCCAGGGAAAGCACAAGCCCCAGGATTCCGGCGATCATGACCAACACCGCGATCAAACGGCGTATGAATTTCATAACTCCTCCTCAATCATCGTATTCGAAATATTTGGACTAGTGTCAATTATAGTGCTTTATCGCAAAGAAAAGTGGTTTTTAATAGTCGTTATCCCCCGGCACTGCCGGGCTGAGAGTCGGATATAAGAGGTGCGGCGCGCTGGTTCGAACCAGAGCGCCGCACCCGAGCAGTCTTTCAACCTCTGGCGCTGTGAGCCTCCTGGAGCTGCCCCATGGCTGCCCTGCGCCGGCAGGCGGGGCATAAGCCGTACAGGCTCTCGTCCGTCTCCATGCGCGCCTGCAGGAAGGCCATTGGCTCGGGAGCATAGGGCTGACCGCACCCGGGACAGGGCTGCAAGGGCACTGTGGTATTCCAGGTGTGCAGGATGCGCGCTTCGCCGGTGTCTTCGATGAAGATAGCTCCCGTCGGGCAGACAGCGGCGCAGGCGCCGCAGCCGATGCACGCCTCGGAGTGCAGGTGGAAGGGCGAATCGACATTGCGCTCTGACCCACGGTGGACAAAGCCAATGGCGGCCGCGCCGACCGCATCCCGGCAGACGCGCACGCACAGACCGCATAAAATGCACAGCTCCTGCGGATTCCCGTCCGTGGTAAAGCGGCTGGCGTGGATGCCCTCCTCGGCTGCCAGGGCGCGAATGACATCCGAGCTGGGGCAGCGCGCCAGCATGAACTCCAGCATCAACCTGCGGGTGGCTACCGCCGCCGAGCCGCGGGTGTCGATGACCATGCCTTCCTGCACGGGGTAGGCGCAGGCGGTGATCACTTCCTGCCGGGGCTCGACCATCTCCACCAGGCACAGTCGGCATGCGCCGTAAGGCGGCAGGCCTTCCCAGTAGCACAGGGTGGGCAGGTGCGCCCCGGCGCGGTGGACAGCCTGCAGCACAGTGGCGCCTGCGGGGACGTCGATCATGCGACCATCGATGGTTATGCCAGGCATATCACACCTCCACCGCACCCACAGCCGATATGGGGGCAGTCATGGCGCATTTGCCCACCGGACAGCGATGGTCGACGGCATGCGCCACGTACTCGTCCCGGAAGTAGCTCAAAGTAGAGAGCACGGGGTTGGGGGCAGTCTGCCCCAGGCCGCACAGCGAGCCGATCTTGACCGCCCCGGCAACTTCTTCGAGCAGTGCCAGGTCTTCGGGCGCGCCCTGACCGTGGGTCAGCCGGTTGAGGATGACCAGCAGGTGGTGGGTGCCTTCGCGGCAGGCGGTGCATTTTCCGCACGACTCCTGGGCGGTGAAATCCAGGAAGTAGCGGGCCACATCCACCATACAGGCGCTTTCATCGAGCACAACCATGCCGCCAGAGCCCATGATGGAGCCGGTGGCTTTCATGGCTTCGTAGGTGATGGGGGTATCGAACAGGCGCGCCGGCAGACAACCACCGGAAGGCCCGCCGGTCTGCACGGCTTTGATGGCTTTCCCATCCGCACTTCCACCGCCAACGCCCTCCAGAAGCTGGCGCAGCGTCATGCCCAGCGGGACCTCGACCAGACCGGTGTTGGCGATCTGCCCGACAAGGGAGAAGACAACCGTGCCGGCGTTCTCGGGCGCGCCGAGGGAGCGGTACCACCCGGCGCCGCGCGCCAGGATGACCGGCAGGGAGGCCCAGGTCTTCACATTGTTGATGACGGTGGGCTTGCCCCACAGCCCGGCTTCTGCCGGATAAGGCGGCTTGGGACGCGGCTCGCCCGACCCACCTTCGATGCTGGCGATCATGGCAGTCTCTTCGCCGCACACAAAGGCGCCCGCGCCGCGCACGATCTCGATATAGAGATCGAAGCCGCTGCCGAGGATATCTTCACCCAGCAGCCTGTATTCGCGGGCCTGGCGGATGGCATTGGTCATACGCTCCACTGCCAGGGGATACTCATCGCGCACGTAGATATAACCCTGGTGGGCGCCGATGGCATAGGCGCCGATGATCATGCCTTCCAGGACGCTGTGCGGATCGCTCTCAAGCACGGTGCGATCCATGTACGCGCCAGGGTCGCCTTCATCGCCGTTGCAGAGCAGGTATTTCGGCTCGCCGGGGGCATTGCGCGCTACCTGCCATTTGCGCCCGGTGGGGAAACCGCCGCCGCCCCGACCGCGCAGCCCGGCACGCAAGACCTCATCGATGATCTGCTGGGGCTCGTACCCCGTCAGGACCTTGTGCAGGGCGCGATAGCCGCCGCGGGCGATGTACTCTTCGATACGCTGCGGGTCGATATATCCGCAGTTGCGCAGCACGATCTTGCGCTGGCTGGTGAAAAAGGGCTGCTGGTCCAGGGCAGGTGCAGGAGCCAGCTCGGGCAAGCGGGCAAAGCGACTTACCTGCCCTTCCACCAGGTTTTCCTCCTGATCAATAACCGCCCAGGCGTTGTCGACCGGCAGGTCCCCGCGCGCCAGGTCATCCACCAGGGCGCGGGCGCGCGGGCGCGTCATCTGGGTGTAGATCACCCGTCCGGCGCCGGGCAGGCGCACGTCCACCAGCGGCTCCTGCTGGCAGTAGCCGATACAGCCGGTTTTGGTGAGCAGGGCGTTTATGCCGCGCTGCTCGATGCGCTTCTGCATGGCCTCGTAGACTGCATCTGCACCGGCAGCCAGCCCACAGGTAGCCATGCCAACGCTGATTTTCACCTGTCCCGGGTACAGGCCCAGGCGGCCCGCATGAGACAGGACATCCAGATCGGCAAGGGATAGGATCTTCATGGCAACTCTCCCCGGCTCATGCGGCACCAGGCGGCGACTGGCGGTAGCGTGCCAGCAGGCCCTCCAGGTCTGGCTGGGTGACGCGCCCGAAGGTCTCGTCATCCATGCGCACGACGGGAGCCAGCCCGCACGAGCCGACACAGCGCACACGCTTGAGCATGAACATCAGATCCTCAGTGGACTGGTCGGGCTGGACGCCGAGCTCAGCCGAGAGGTATTCCAGGAGTGCAGCCGCTCCCTTGACATAACAGGCTGTGCCTTCGCAGACCTGCAGCTTGTGCTGACCGCAGGGTTTGAAGCTGAAGGTGGCGTAGAACGAGGCGGCGCTGAGCATGAGGCTGAGCGGCACACCGAGCTCCACCGCGCTGCGGCGCAGCTCGGCCTCGGGCAGGTAGCCGCAGCGAGCGCTGATCTCGTGCAGAGCCGCCAGCACAGCCCCAGGATCGGGTTGGCGGTATTTTTGGGCGGGGAGCATGGCTCAGATCCCCAACCCGGCTCTCCGCTCCTTGAGGGCCGCCACCAACTTCGCCGCTGCAGCCTGCGGGTCGGGCTCGACGATAAAGTAACCGCCCAGGAGGTCTTTGGCGGTCTGGGTCAGCACCTGCACGACCAGCGGGCTGCCGGTGACCGGCGGCACCACGCCGACGTGCGTCGGCAGGCCCATAGCGACCGCCCACGTGCCGATGGAGACGGCTTTTTCCATGGCGGCTTCGGGGGCGGTGGCAACAACCGGCAGCTGGCTGACATCCACGCCCAGCTTGTTGGCGATGGCGGTGGCGATGCTGGCGGCGCGGGTATTGTCTACGCAGGAGCCGGTGTGCAGGGCCATGGGGCGGGGCGCTCCCAGCCCGGCAGCCTGACCCAGGGCAGTCAGCACAGCTTTCAGCCCGGCGCCGGCGTATTTCTCGGTGGCAGCGGAGGTCAGCAGACCGTGGCGGGCGAAGCTGCCGGCGGCACAGCCGGTGCACAGGATGAGCACGTTCTCCGCCACCAGGGCCTTGACCAGCGCGACAAAGTTCTTGTCCTGGGTGATCTTGACATCGTTGCAGCCGGCGAAGAGGCACACGCCCAGGATATTGCCGTTGACCATGTTGTCGATCAGCGGCTTGAGCGGGTCGTCCGGATTCACCAACGCCAGCACTTTGACGATCGTTTCGGCGGACATGCCCGCCATAGCGGGATTGGTCACCGGCGGGATATTTACTTTGGCCGGATCGCGCTTCTTGAAGGCCTCGATCGCCAGGCGCAAGATCTGGCGGGCTTTCTCGCCGGCCTGCTTTTCGTCGAACTCGATGTGAGTGGCGCCGGTGATCTTGGCAATCGGCATGGTGGTGATGATCTGGGTGTGATACTGGCTGGCGACGGTTGGCAGGCTGGGCATGATGCACTGGTAGTCGACGACAGCGGCGTCTAATGCGCCGGTGAGGATTGCCAGCTCCTGCGAGAGCGAGTTGGTGGCGCTGGGGATGCCGTGGCGCATCATGACTTCCAGGCCAGTGCAGCAGATGCCGACCAGGTTGATACCCTGCGGCGCCCCGGCAGCAACCGCTTCAGCGCGCAGCGCTTCGGCCTGGGCGAGAATGACCTCGCTGAGCACGGGGTTGTGCCCGTGGACAGCGACGTTCACTGCATCGGCCTTGAGGGTACCCAGGTTGGCGGAGGCCATGACCGGCGTGGGCGTGCCGAAGAGAATATCCGACAGGTCGGTCCCCAGGTACATGCCGGTGTAGTCTCCCACGGCGCACTTGATGCCGCCCAGCAGGATGTTGACCGCGTCGGCATCCACGCCGTTGGTGGTGCGGTGCATCACTTCGGCGACGGCTGAATCCAGGCCGGGTGGGACCAGACCAAGCTGCTCGAATTTCTGCATGCGGGCGGGGGTGATTGTAGTCTTGAGCCACACCGGCGGCGCTTCGCGCTCGGAGAACTCATCCAGGGCCAGGCGAGCCAGATCGCCGGCCAGCTCCTGGTCGCTTTTGCCATCGCGCTGGATGCCGACCCGGTCGAGGACAGCGTAAAACTTGGCCTGGTCTTTGATGCCGTAGTCGGGGGCTTCATCCCGGCTGAATTTGAGCAGGGTGTGGGCCAGGTGCTTGGCATGTGCCGAGTGAGAGGACGTGCCGCCAGCAATGCTGCGCGCCAGTCCACGCGCCACGATGACATCGGCGGAGGCCCCGCAGATGCCATACTTGGGGCCGGTGGCGCCGAAGGGGTCGATGCGGCAGGGGCCTTGCAGGCAGTGGCGGCAGCAAAGTCCGGTCTCGCCAAAGCCGCATTGGGGAAGCTGCGCTTCGTAGCGATCCCAAACGGTGGTCACACCACCAGCCTGGGCAGTTTTCAACATCAGGATTGAGTCGGGGCTGATAGAGCGTTCCATGGTTCATTCCTCCAAAGTTTGGGTCATCGTCGCTTCGCGCAGCGACTTGGCTTGAGACAGGATGGCGCTGGCGCGGACTCTTGATTGGTGGGCGAACTCGTCGCCTTCCAGGTACAGGATGGCCCCGGTGGGGCAGGCGTCGGCGCAGGCAGGTGTATCCCGCTCGGGACACAGGTCGCACTTGAGGGCCATGATCTTGCCATCCGGGGCCGGGGCGCGGGCGATCATGCCGAAGGGGCACATCATCACGCACATCCCGCAGGCGATGCAGGTGTGCTTGCCGCCGACATTGGTCACCACGCCGTCTGCGGTGCGGTACATCACCTGGGGAACGCAGGCGGCGATGCAGGGGGCGGGGTCGCAGTGGCGGCAGGTCATGGGCATCTTGAAGATCTCAAAATGCGATGTCAGGTTGGCCTCAACGTACAGGCGGGTATGCGGGGGCGGCGATTCGAGCATCGCCCCCAACAGGTTTTTGCTCCGGGAGTGCTCGACGGCGCAGGCCAGTTCGCACGTCTTGCATCCGGTGCATAATTCAGGTCGGACAAACAATCTTTTCATGGGCATCCTCCACGAATCAAATTAGCTGGACGGGTTAATAAGCTGCTTCGGTTTTTCGGCCTGGTGGATTGGGATTTGGGGCAGCAACAGCTGCACCCTTGTGAAAAAGAGCACCTGGTATCAGTGTAGCAAAGAAAAACTGCGGAGTCAACGAAGAACGTAACTGAAGAATGTCACATCTTTTTCGACTTTACCTTCCTGGCTGTGCTGGTGAGGGCTGGAACCGGTCTGCCTAGCGGGGATATTCAAAACGGGGGTTGTCCATTATAATTATTTCGTCCTAAGTCGCCCCCTTTGGTCTATTTAAGCCAAACCATACACCTATTCTACAGTTCGATGAGGAGTATTTTTTGATGAGAACTGCAAGATTGCGACCTATATTGATCACGGTTTTCCTGCTGGTTATCCTGGCTTCGCTGGGCGTATTTACGACCTTTGCGCAGACAGGTGATGAGCCGCCATCCAAGGAATCGGACGCAGATGAGCGCGCGGCGCCTGGTGAAGTGTTCCTGATCCCAGCCGACTCGCTGGGTGGGGCACCCCTGACCGGCAGCGCCGTCGACGCAAGTCTGTTACCAGCACTACAAGCAGCCATGGGGCAGGATTTCCTGGAGGAGATCGAGCCGAACAACGACGCTGCGCAAGCCACGCCGCTCGGGGGCAGCAACGTGGTCGCACTTGGGTATGTGTACCCTAACGGCGACCTGGATTTCTACTCCTTCCAGGCCAGCGCCGGGGACCGCATCTATGCCGCCGCCATGACCAGCTTTTCGGCCAGCGCCAGCACGGACAGTTTTCTCGAGCTGATCGCATCCGACGGTTCAACCGTGCTGGAAAGCGACGATAACAACGGCTCCTTTGGGGGTTTAAGCTCGACCATCGCCGGCGCAGTCATTCCAGCAGATGGCTTGTATTACATAAAGATCAGGCATTCTGGCACCAGCCAGATTCGCCCGTACCACCTGCATTTCCAGCTCCGCAGCGGAGCGCCGGTGGCAGAGACCGAGCCGAACGACGCGTTACCCGGCCAGCCAATGCCCGCTCTCGGGTGGGTATCCGGGGAAACCAGCAGCGCAGCCGATATAGATATCTACGCTGTGGACCTCAACGCCGGCGATACGATCTACCTCAGCCTGGACCTGGACCCGGAACGGGACGCGGTCGAATGGAACGGGCAGCTGGGTCTGGGGGTGTTCAATGGCTTCATCCTGGTGGCGAATGACGCCGGCGATGCAGGCTACGACTCCGAGGCCTTCTTCCTGACCGTCCAGCAGTCCGGCACCTACTCTATCCTGGTCAGCGTTCCAGGCGGTGCGGGTTTCGGCACCTACCACCTGAGCGCCAGCGTGCATCCCGCCGCGGCGGGCGCCTGCACCACCTACACCAGCACGGATGTCCCCCAGGTGATCCCAGATGGACCGGGTATGGCTACTTCGACATTGACCATCGCGGGCAACCCACGCATTGCCGACCTGGACGTATTCGTCAACCTCACCCACGCCAATATGCCCGATCTGGACGTCACCCTGGTATCGCCAGCCGGGAATGAGAACGGGCTTTTCACCGATGTCGGATCGAACACCCAGACCGTCATGGGATTGGGATTGGACGATGAAGCCGACCTTCCCATCGGCGCCTATACTGTGATGAGCGGCATGGATTACCAGCCGGAGCTGAGCTACCGCCTGCACTGGTTTGACGGCGAGGACGCTGGCGGCACCTGGACCCTGGTCGTCCGCGATGACACAGCCGCCAACGGGGGAACGCTGGAAAGCTGGGGGGTGACCATCTGCGAGCCCCCAGCGCCGCCGGTCTGCCCGGTCGGCACGGTTGAAACGATCGTATTCTCCAGCGATTTCGAGGCTGATAATGGCGGCTTCAGCCATTCAGGCACGGCTGACGAATGGGAATGGGGCCAGCCGGTTTACGCCCCGCTGACCGGCTGCAACAGCGGCAGCAGCTGCTGGAAGACCGACCTGGATAACACCTACGATGCCAGCAGCAACCAGAACCTGCTCTCACCGAGCATCGACCTGAGCGGCTACTACGGCCCGGTGCGCCTGACCTGGGCGCAGAAATACCAGGTCGAATCGGCCAGCTTCGACCATGCCTTCCTTGACGTTCAAGAGGTGGGTGGGGGGAACCCGCAGCGCGCCTGGGAATTCCTGGATGCCACCATGACCACATCGGTCGGCAACCCGACTGAAACGATCCAGGAGAGCGCTGGCTGGGGGGCCTACAGCACCGACATCAGCAGCTACGCCGG
>CAZGIX010000100.1:0-16212 GCA_964525785.1 uncultured Anaerolineaceae bacterium | reverse complement strand
CCTATACCTGTTTCGTTTACCCTACTGGATCCGAAAAGTGTCCGGTAATCAATCTGGTATTAGGATATTCTGGAAGGCAAGGGCTGGCTTAATCCAGATAATAGGTCATGCGCTGCAGCAGGGTAACGGGATCGGCATGCTGGACACGCACGCCTTCTGGAACATTGATGGAGAGCGGCGCGTAGTTCAAGATTGCCTGGACGCCGGCTTTCACCAGCTCATCGGCGACTGCCTGGGCATTCGCGGCGGGCACGGCGATCATGGCAACCTTTACGCCCGCTTTTTGGATGGCTGCTACCATATGGGCGGCGTCTTGCACGACGAAGCTGCCCACCTTCGTGCCGATCTTATTTGGATTGCTGTCGAAGATCATGGTGATCCGGTAGCCCCGGTCGGTAAAGCCCTGATAGCGTGCCACTGCGCTGCCGATATCACCTGCGCCGACCACAGCTATATCCCAGACCCGATTCACTTTCAGGATCTGGCTGAGCTGGTTCATCAAATACTCGATGTCATAGCCAGTGCCCTGTTTACCAAATTCACCGAACTGGGAGAGGTCTTTGCGTATCTGAGCAGCAGAAATGCCCAGACGCGCTGCCAGATCTTGCGAGGAGGTAACCGTCTGATTGGCGTCGTGCATACGCTGCAGCGCACGCAAGTAGAGCGGCAGCCTGCCGACCACGATATCGGGGATGTTTTTCAATGCCATAGTTCCCTCCTCGCCTGGATATGTGATGAACGCGACTACGGGATTAGAGAAAAGGCACAGTTTATGAGCTGTTCAGGGCGTCTGCGCCCCAAACATCTCATAAGACTGCTTATCCCGCGCGGTTGTTGATCAGATAATGAAATTTACCACAAGTTAGTGGATTTTTCCATAGAAATAAACTACCCGACCTGGTGATTGCACTTACCTGTTTGGGCTGCTGGATCCTTAGTCAGTAGTATCGTGTTTGATGCGCTTTTCGATACCCTGCTTGATTTGTTTCACCAGCAAATCCCAGACCTCGGGGTGGTAAGTTCGGCAATCAGCCAGCAGCTTCTGCACCGGTTCAACCGGCTGCGAAGCCGCCAGGTCGCGTGTCGATTCAGGCAGTTCGTAGCGTGTAGTGGTGAATATCTTGAGCTTCTTCTCCTGGATCACGTCCAGAAGCTGGCGCTTGCCCAGTCCAGACTGTATGCGATCAATCGCCTCAGACCAGGGTGAGTCAACATCATGGATCAGCCAGGCATAGACCAGCCTCCAGATCTCGTTCTGGTCTTTATTGAGCTTGTATTCGGTTGCGAGTTCGAAGAATTTTGCTTCCAGGCTGCCAGAGGGGAAATCGATCGGCTGCAGCGGCTCGGCATATAGAGTGGTCACTTTAGCCAAACCCAACAGCGCCTTCTTCTGGCGCACTTCCAGGCGGATAGCCCCGGCATCTTGGCTGGCTAAAAGTGCGGCCGCGACGATACTCGTGACCAGTTCAGGGCGTGATACTTCCTGATCGAGGTGAATCAGTTTTTGCTTATTCAGAAGGCCGGCTTTTGATGCAAACTTTTCCCCATGCAAAAACACCATTTCGCTGGCAGTCAGAGATGTGATGGATGTGTCAGTCATAATCTCCCCATTTCTTGTGTCTAGGATGTCCATTGAACCTGGCTTGATCTTATCATCTATTAACCCGGAATCCCTGGATTACCTGCTGGAGATTACAGTATTGTAAACACCCGTACACGGCTGTTCTATTCCGTGGGAAAGATGTTGATTGGATCATTACCCGGCCAAATTAGCTGATAGGAAGTGACAGAGTCTTGCAATCGGAATCCCATGCCAAAATCCGAATTCTCCGGACCTGACCAACCAGCCATGGTCGAGATCGTCTTGGACCCATCGTCACCAAGGATATGGATCGTCCCCTGGGTACTGTCCTGGACCATTGCCTGGAAATCTTCGAGTGAAAAATTACCCGGCTCCAGCTTTTTTCCACCCGGTCCGGTCAGCATGATCAGCAGCAGCTTCTGGTCTGGAGCGGGTTTAACGCCGTTAACTTCATCCACGAACCGGGAGGCGGCAATGAGGAATTCACCCATAGGAGTGATAATGGACAACTCACTGGATGTTGATGGTATACCTGCAGCCTCCGTTATCTCCGCAGTCGTTTGTGGAGTGGAAGTGCTTGCGGTACATGCTGAAACTCCCACGATGAAAATCAAAAGCAACAGGTGGATCTGACGCTTCATTTTGGAACACCTCTCAAAAGATTCTAATGTAAGCCTCGAATTGTGGTCTATTGGGGATTAAAAATTACCACCCCGTCTTGCCATCAAGACGGGGTGAGGACTATCAGTTTTTTAATCCCTGATGGTGGGATGTGTGACCGTTAATCTGTCTACTTGAAGACCCGCTTGCAGTCCAGGTAGTCGGTCACGCCGTCTTTCAGACAGACAAAAATGGAGGATTGTTTGTTCAGCGCGCTGGGCATCCTGAAATCATCGTCGAGCTCGCCGCTCTTATCGCTGGCGGTTTTACCCAACTTGTACCAGGTCATGGCGTCTACGGCGCGCACCTTCACGATGAAGGGGTGTGTCTTCTTGAAATCTTCACCGGTGATGACAACCCGCTGGTTGCGGATGGCAGCGCTCCAGGTATAGTCGGAGCTGGGCTGCCGGGTCGCAGGGATGCACAGCTCTTGCCCGACGGTCAGGTGGTAAGGCCGTTCCATGTTGTTGGCTCTGGCGATCTTGGCGATGGTGGTTTCGTACTCACGAGCGATGCGGCGGATGGATTCACCTGCTTCAACGGTGTGATAATCATCGCAAACTGCAGCCTGGGCCGGTTTGGGCAGCGCTGCGGCTGCGATAGCCAGAACTGCCAGGGCAATTAAGCCCATGTATACAAGTTTCTTGACGGGGAGTTGAATATTCATCCTTTCACCTCATGAAAAATTATGTAACTTATCGGTCTGTCCAATTTAATTGTACCCCTTCTTTATACCCAATCCTGACGATGTTGTCAATGGACAGAGGGATGAGTAAATCTGGTACTTAAGTAGGAGAGGGGGTATGACAAATCTGGCCGTTGCTGTGGTCAGATATCCCTATGGAGGGTGAAGAGCTTACCCCCAGGACTCATCCACACGAAGGAGATATTAAACATTTCGTGGCTTCGTGGTGATATCTCTTTTATCAGAATAAGGGCCAAATCCCTGGATGGTATAATCTCCAATCGATATGTTTATTGATGAAGCTGTAATTCACGTCATGTCGGGTAAAGGCGGAGACGGGGCGGTGCATTTCCGGCGCGAGAAATACGTGCCTTTCGGCGGTCCAGACGGCGGAGATGGCGGCAGGGGTGGGGATGTGATCCTGGAAGTCAAGCCAACCCTGAACACCCTGTCCGCCTTTCGACACCAGACACGCTTCCACGCCCAAGATGGTAAGAACGGCGCCAAGCAGAACATGACCGGTCGTTCCGGTGCAGACCTGCTGATCCCGGTGCCGCCGGGGACGATCGTCTTCCGGCAGGCAGACGGGGAGGTGCTGGGCGACCTGGTCGACCCCGGACAACGTCTGGTGATTGCCTCGGGAGGGCGCGGCGGGCGCGGCAACACCCACTTCGCTACCGCTCGAAACCAGGCGCCGCGTATCGGCGAGCGCGGCGAGCCGGGTCAGGAGCTGACTCTGCGCCTGGAGCTTAAATTGATCGCCGATATCGGCATCGTAGGCGTGCCGAACGCCGGCAAATCCACATTTCTATCCGCTGTGACCAATGCCAAGCCGAAAATCGCCCCTTATCCCTTTACCACGCTTGAGCCAAACCTGGGTGTGGCTGAGCTGGATGAAGACACCAGCCTGGTGCTGGCGGATATACCCGGCCTGATCGAGGGCGCCCATCATGGATTGGGCCTGGGGCACGACTTTTTGCGCCACATCCAGCGCACGCGGGTGCTGATCCACCTTCTGGATGGGCTGTCTGAGGATCCACTGTCCGATTTTGCCCAGATAAACAGCGAGCTGGCATTGTTCGATCCCGAGCTGGCGGAAAAACCACAGGTGGCCGCCTTAAATAAGATCGATATGCCCGAAGCCCAGGAGCGTTGGCCTGAGATCTCTCGGGCGCTGAAAAAGCGCGGCTATGAAGTATACGAGATCTCAGCGCTGGCAGGCACGAATGTGCGCCTGCTGCTCTACCGGGCGGCTGAGCTGCTGGAAAGCCTGCCGGCAGCGCCGGAGCCAGCCGAGATGCCGGTCTATCGAGTGGAGGCTGACCCGCGCCAATTCACCATCCAGCGCCAGGCAAAGGGCTGGCGCGTTTCCGGCGAGGCGATCGAGCGAGCGGCTGCCATGACCTATTGGGAGTACGACCAGTCCGTCGAGCGCTTCCAGCGTATCCTCAAGACCCTGGGGGTGGAGGATGCCTTGCGTACGGAGGGAATCCAGGTGGGTGATACAGTGTTCATCGGCGAGTACGAGCTGGAGTGGCAGGATTGAAATGAGGATCGGCGTCTTTGGCGGCACATTCGACCCGCCGCACTACGCGCACCTTGTCCTGGCAGCCGAGGCGCATGACCAGTTGAGACTCGAAAAGGTGCTGTGGGTGCTCACGCCCCAACCGCCGCACAAACCGTACCGGGTGATCACCGATCTGCCAATCCGGCTTAAGCTGCTGCAGGCTGCAATTAAGGGAGAAGCGGCTTTTAAGCTGTCGCGGGTGGATGTCGACCGCCCACAACCGCACTACGCCGTGGATACGATGCGCCTGTTGAGTGAGCAGTTTCCCGATGGCGAGCTGGTGTACCTGATTGGGGCCGACTCGCTGCGCGATCTGCCCGGCTGGCACCGACCGGCGGACCTTGTTGAGGCCTGCCATGAGATCGGCGTGATGCCCCGTCCCGGCGCCCAATATGACCTGTCCGCCCTGGGGGAGATCATGCCGGGATTGGTAGAGAAACTGCGTTTTGTAGACGCCCCACTGCTGGAGATTTCCTCCAGCGATATCCGCCAGCGCGTCCAGCAGGGTCGAATGTACCGCTACTTCGTGCCTGAGGGGGTATGGCGCATCGTCCAGGATGAAGGGCTGTACCTGGATCAATCAGACCGGCATTAAGCCGGCTTCCGCCTGACTAATTGTACTCATAGATACTTAGCGAACCAGTTCAGCGTGCGCTTCCAGGCGTCAGCAGCGGCTTCCGGGTTGTAGCGCGAGCCGGTGTCATTGTGGAAGGCGTGATCCACACCGGGGTAGATCACTTTCTCGTATATTTTATTGTTCTGTAGCATGGCTTCTTCGATGGCGGGGATGCCCTGGTTGATGCGCTGGTCGTTCCCGGCGTAGATCGCCAGCACTGCTGCCTGGATGTCGGGCACGTTCTCGACAGCAGGGTGAGGCCCGTAAAATGGGACAGCCGCGCGCAGCTCGGGCATGCGGGTTGCCATCAGCCAGGTTACCCCGCCGCCGAAACAGAAACCGACCATGCCCACACGCTGCACATCTGCATTGGGCAATCCCTGCAGGTAGCTCCAACCGCTGCGAAAATCGGCGACGAACTGGTCCGGTGAGGTGTTGCCCAGCTCTCCCGGAACATCGTCGGAGCTTAGCATTGCCGTGCCGCCCTGGCGTGAGAGCAAGTCGACCGCCAGGGCGATATATCCGGCGCTCCCCAGGCGGCGGGTCACATCTTTGATGTGCTCAGTCAGGCCTCGGTTCTCGTGACAGACCAATACCACGGGGTGTTTCTCATCGCCGCCAGGTAAGGCCAGGTAGCCGAGCAGAGTTGCCTCATCGGCTGAAAACTGAACTTCCTGACCCTCGACTGGCTGGTCGGCGGCGTTTGAAGGCGTCTCCTCGGTGCTGGCGGGCGTCTGCGACGGGCTCTCGGCTGGCTGGGTGGTGCTTGCTGCAGGCGCCTGTGTGGGTGTAGCAGCGGGCATATCGGTTGGGCCTGCGGCAGACAGCACAGCTGTGGATTCGGCTTGCGGTGGTGCAGCGCAGCTTGCCAGGATGGAGTTGGCGATGATCAGGCTTCCCGTGACGCCGGCGATCATCTTCAACGCCTGGCGGCGGGAGATATGGCCTTCCTGGTAGTCTTCGGCGAACTCTTCGACCAGGTATTTTTGGAACAGGTTCATCTTTGTCCTCCTTTCTCAGCACTTCCCATTTTTCAGGCACAGCGCCTCACTCAGCTCATTGGCAGGGATGACATCCACCTGCTGTCCGCGGATCTGGATATACAGGGACGCCGTGTTGTTCGTGTAATTGGACTCCAGGACGGCGGCGGTTGGGTTGGTGGTAGACATCAGCATGTAATACCCATCGGGCAGGCCGGTGAGGTCAAGAGACTGCCCATCGAGGTTGGCCTTGTATGTGTCTCCCCAGCCAGCCGAAAGGCCTTGCAGCGATCGTCCGCAGCCCGCATAGCGCTTGCGGGGAAGATAGGCAGGGTTGTTGGGATCGATGGTATCGGTGTCGATAACGCAGTAAGAGAGCTTGTCGCTGCTGGAGATTACCCGGAGCTTATTTCCAACCCCGTCGATGGTCCACAGCTCGTACAGGGTGAAATCTTCGAAATGCCAGTGGTCGTGCGTGGGATGCCAGACGAACTCACCGACGAAGTGCTCAAGGGTGAGATCTCCGTGCGTATAAATGTGCTGACGAACCCGGGTTTGCCTGGCGCGGAAGTCGAACTCACCAGCCAGCTCCAACGGACCATCTCCGCTGTTCCAAAGCGTGTTCGATAGCCTGAGCGCCCGGCTGCCATCCTTCGCCACTTCGATCTGTACGCCGGATGGAGGCAGGGTGCGCAGATCGGGCAGCCGCAGGGCGGATCTGACCGACAGGATCTGGCTTTCATTTGGGTAGGGCCTTTCCTGGTCGAGTTCGGGAAAAACGTCTGGATCGAAAGGATCATCTACTCCGTAGATATGCGTAGCAGGGGTCTGCATGGCGCCGGTAGGCTTGAGAATGACGAGGTGCGATAGCTGGGACAGCTCTCCAGGCCAGGAAACCAGCGCGATGAGCGGCAAGATGGGGCGCAGGCGCCTTGAACTGGCGCCCGGAGCGATATGGATCAACCGGAGGAAGTGGCGAACTTGCCTGTTCCAGTGCAGTACGATGCGCCTCCAGGCACAGTTGAGGAAAGTAAGACTTGCTAGGCGACGGCTGAATGGTGACACGACAGCTTCCTGGGCAGTGGATGGATCCGTTGGTGATTAATCATACAGAAAATTGATCGATGGTAAATTAGAGTATTCTGAGTTAATTGGGGGTGTTTGGGTGGGATACGCCCGCCCAAACACCCCCAACCGCAGTTCCGAAGCTCAGGATTCTTTACTTGACTAAATGGGGGAATGTACTAAGATTAATATGAAAATATCAATGGGAGGTGCATGTGGAACCAGTCAACCGTGAGCAGCAGCTGGAGCAGATCGAATTCGAGAACGGCAGGCACGCCTTGATGGTCCGAGCCAGCCGTGGTGACAGCCCCTATGAGCTGATCGAGCGCCTGAAGATCCGCCCGCCCGAAGCGATCATCCTGGTCTGCGGCGGGGCCGACAGCCTGGACGCCTCCATCAAAGAGCGCCTGGAACTGGTATTCAACCGCGGGGTGGTGCGTGCAGCCGCCGACCGGGGCGCTGCGCTTCTGGATGGCGGTACTCAGTCGGGTGTGATGGCGCTGCTCGGGAAAGCCGTGGCTGAACAAGAAGATCGCCTTGTCCTGCTCGGGGTTTCACCTTCCGGTAAAGTATATTACCCTGGCGTGCCCAAAGGCGAGCATGGCGAACACAGCGCCCCGCTGGATCCCAACCACACCCATTTCGTCCTGGCGGATGGAAACACGTGGGGCAGTGAGACGGCCACTCTATTTTCGCTGGCGGACGCATTGTCGAAGATAGGCCCCGAGGGCGTGGTGGAAGCTCGCCAGGGCTTGAGAGAGCGAGTCCCGGCAGCGAATGCCCTACCCGCCGCCCCGCCGGTCGAGCGACCTGCAAAAACCGCACCCGAGACCTTACCGGTGGTGACCATCCTGGCGGGCGGCAATCCAGAAGGCATTGCACTCAAAGAAGTTCGCCAGAGTGTGCGCCGGGGCTGGCCGGTGATCGTGCTGGAGGGCAGCGGTGGATTGGCGGATGAGCTGGCCCGCCTGCTGCGCGAGCGCCCGGCCGATGTTAGAAGTGCTGACCTGCTTGAGATTATCGAAGAGGGCAACCTGCAGCTCTACTCGATCAGCCAGCCTCCGGCGGTGCTCAGGCAGCAGATCCTGCGCCAGCTTGGCGAGAACGAGCTACTCACTTTGGCCTGGAAGCGCTACGGCCTGTATACCACCCAGGCCAGACGACACCGCTCCACCTTCCAACGTCTGCAGAAGTCCATCCTGTGGCTGGGGGTGGTGACCACATTTTTCGTGGTGCTTCAATCCGCCTTACAGGCGGAGGGAGCAGGCAGTCGGCTGCAATTTCTTACACCGCAATTCCGGGATTGGTTATCCCAAAATGTGTTGCATTATGTTGTATTGATTTTACCGATCTTGACCGCGACGCTGATCGCTGTGTCTGCTCGCCTGAACGCCGGTAATAAGTGGGTGCTCCTGCGCAGCAGCACGGAGGCGGTAAAACGCGAGATCTATCTTTACCGCACACGACCGATGGTCGGAATTACGCCTGAAGCGACGAATGACGCCGATAGCGCCGCCGATAAGCTTGCAAAGGATGGGGAAGACACACTCCTGGATGGCTTACTGACCGACGAGATCGAAGCGCGCCGCGAGAGTGAGCTGTACCGCCGTCTGGAGCAGGTGGATAACGAGCTGATGCAGAGTGATGTAGTCACATCTGCCCTGCCGGAGTACACGGGAAAGATCCCCCCCGGTTCGGTCGCCAGCCGGGGTGATGATGGGCGCAGCTTCCTGACCCCTCAGCGCTACATCTACCTGCGCCTGGACGACCAGCTGGAGTACTACCGCAAACGCACCCAGGAGCTGGAACACCAGGCGCGGCGCCTGCAGGGTCTCGCAATCGGTATCGGCGCCCTGGGGACCTTCCTGGCAGCCGTGAGGCTCGAGCTGTGGGTAGCCCTCACCACTGCCGGGGTGACCGCTCTGACTGCTTACCTGCAGTACGAGCAGACCGAGAATACCCTGGTGCGCTACAACCACGCCGCCAGCAACCTGGACAACATCAAGATATGGTGGGCGTCGCTGACGCCTGCCGAACAGGCTGATCCACGCAACGTGCGCAGCCTGGTGGAGACCACCGAGCGCGTCCTGGAGAGCGAATCGCGTTCCTGGCTGCAGCAGATGCGTGAAGCCCTGGCGGATCTGTCGAAGCGCCCCACAAGCGATGAAGAAATCACTCGCCGCGGAAAAGTGAAATAAGGGCTTGACAGATTACCTGGTCTATCTCAAATGGCAGATACGCTCGGGGTGGATGCGCTCCGCCGGAGGAAGCCTGCGCTACCCCTATCGGTATGCCTCCGACCAGGTGCGCTTCAACCCCATGCGCGGCGATACGGTCTGGGTGGCAGCCTGCCCACGCTGGCAGGCGCAGCGCCTTCCGCCCACCCTGGTAGCACGCCTGGAGATCATCCAGGATTGTATCGACCTGGAGCGTGACAGCGATCTGGAGCCCCTTGACCGGGCCTTTACAAAGTTCGGGCGCTACCTGGCGAAGTCTGATGAGGCCCATGCGGAGTATTTCCCGGTCAATAATTTCTACGCTACCCTGATGAATCTGGAGTTTGTTGGGGGACGACGGTTAGGATCCTGCCCAAAATGCCAGCAGGTGGATCTCGAACCGGGCAAACAGCTTTACTATCACATCCCTTACCACCTGCAGAGCGTGCGGATATTGGCAGAAAATGGGGATAGCCTGATGCGCGCCCACGCCCATGCCGTGACGGAGCAAAAAGTATTTTTCCTCAGCTACCGCCACCGCGAGGCCGAGCTGCAGGTGCGTGAATTCGCCGCTGAGCTGGCGCGACAGGGCGCCGTCTACTGGCTTGACAACGAGATGATCCGCTGCCGCGCTCGCACCCCGCAGGATTACATCCCAAGGGAGAGGTTGGAGCAATACCTCAGCGACGCGATCCGCCAATCGTTTATCTTTGTCGCCTTCGTATCGCCTTCCTACCTGGAGCGGGAGTGGATCCAATATGAGCTGGAGCAGGCCAGGCAGTTCGTTGACCAGGGGCACGTGAGGCGTGTGGCGGCAATCTACCTGGCTGAGGGCGATGACCCCATACCAGGAACGACCAACGAATGGCATCTGGCCGGACTGCCGAAGGGTAAGCAGAATCAAAAGCTGCGCCAGATCGTCTCTGTATTGATCCAGCCTCCGTTTGATCTCGACCTCTAGGTGCGGCAAAGCTCGTGGGGAACTTGCAGATTCCACCACAGCGCACAGAGTCCACAGAGATTTTTAAAGCGTTTTTCTCTGTGATCTTGGTGTGCTCTGTGGTGATGCTTTTACTGGCTCATGTGATTAGCCGCTGGCCCTTCCTGGATGGCATGCTACGCTCCTTTCAACGTGTTAGAATTGGGTGGAATAAACCAACCCCATTCTGGAGGATTGCATCCATGTCCCTGGCGACCTATCTCATCTTTGCACTGATTTCTGCCAGCGATTTGTACTCTCTGCGCGCCCAAGAAGTGTCCGACCTGCCCGGTGGGCAGGCGCTGATCCTGCTGATCGTCCTGATTGCGATCCTGGTGATCGCCCTGTATTGGAACGCCCGCACATATACCCCGCCGCACATCGCTCACGAGCAATCTACCACGGAGCTGCCGGTTAGCGAGCGTGCAGCCGAGATCGCACTGCCTGAGGATGACCTGACTCTAATCGAAGGCATCGGGCCTAAGATTGCCGGGGTGCTGCAGGCTGCCGGCATCACCACTTTTGCACAGCTGGCTCAGACCGATCCTGCCCGGCTGGCGGACATCATGCGGTCTGAGCGGCTGCGCCTGGCCGATCCTGCCACCTGGCCCGAGCAGGCCCGTCTGGCAGCCGATAGGGATTGGGAGGCCTTCGAACGCCTGACCAGCCAGCTCAAAGGCGGTCGTAGGCGATAAATGCACCGCACTGTGTACTCTGGGGGGGAAAGTCGCGCCTCGAAGAGTAAAGGTTAGCGCCTGGATCTCTGCAAGAGTATAGATTGCCTCTTGACAGTCTCCCTTTTCTTTTGTAATATGTTGTTATACGACATATAGATAGGCGACATAAGAGAGTCTCGGGGGAAGCAAGCCCGTCCGGCGTGCTGCACACTGACCAGGCAGGCGAAAGTGGATGAGGAGTTTGGAATGGGCAATCAGATCCAGGTCACCACAAATGAGCTAGGGGATGAGCTCTTACCGGTAAGAAAAGCGCCAGCCGGCAGCTGGGGAGAAATTATCCTGGGTATGCTGCCTTTTCTGCTGCTCCTTCTGGTTGATGGGCTGCCGAAGCTGTTGGTTGAGAGCGGCCTGATGACCTGGGATGACGCCGGTATGCGTATCTTGAATACTGGCTTGATCATCCTGTCGATCGGTTCTGGTCTGGCGACCTTTGCCCTGGGCTGGCGCCGCAGATGGCCTGCCTGGTCTGCCACATGGTATCCGATTTACTGTCTTCCGCTGCTGCTGCTGGCTGTTGGGCTGTCGTCGCTGCTGACACATGGGCATTTCGATCCCACGATCACCCAGGAGGTGGTGATGTTTGTATGGGTGCCGTTGTTCATTGCCGTGCTGCTGTATGCCGTATCTCGGAAAAATCCATTACGTGGCATGCTGGCGGCTTTGCCAGTCATCTACGGGCTCTGGCTTAGCAACATGGAGTTTGTCCCGGATACGATAGAGATGGCGATCAAGATCCCCATCTTCGCCCTGATCTGCCTGGCAATTGCCTTCGTCCTGAGAAGGGGAGACTGGCGCGCAGGTTTGTTCGCCATCCTGGCGATGAACCTGGTGGTTGGGGCGCTGTTTGCATACGCGGGCATCTATTACGGCGGAACGCTGCCGTTCACTTCGCCAGGACCTAACCCGGTAGAGGTGGCACGCAGCCTGATCCCACAGTACCTGGCGACCAGTGCCATCGTGTTGGGGCCGATGTTTGCCTGGAAATTTCGCCAGGCAGGACTATCCGCAGGCCGGGCTGGAAAAATTGCCTATCACCTGGCCCTGGCCGGTCTGCTGCTGGTGTTTATGGCCAATCTGGCTGGGTTGAGTCTTACCATGGAGGTCGACGCGCCGAGTCTTGTCAGCAATTCGATGGCCCCACTGATCATACTGGGACTGGGAGCCTACCTGGTGGGGGTCATCTGGCTGTACCGGTACAGGACATTTCCTCGCACGGCCTCCGGAGTAGCAGAGGGCATCTTACTGGCACTCCTGCCGTTGGGCATCCCGATTGCATTGATGCTCCCATTTATCACCTGGAAGTGGCCGGTCAGCAACTTATACGGGATGCCGCTGCTGTGGGTGCTTCCTCATGCAGTCTCCCTGTCGCTTGGATTGGTGTGGCTGGTAGTATCCGCCTGGGTGGTGGCGCGTGATGGAGGATTTTCCACTCCGGCCACATCTATGGAGAGGGCTTCCGAGGCGCCTGTTTTCGTTCAATAAAATATGAATTCCGGATTTGACATATAGAGCGGTCGGAGGAAATGATCGTGGTTACTAGTAGCAGCCTTCAGGTCAGACCGTGGCTGAGCGGCCTTTTCAGACTTTTGATCGTGCTCGTGGTGATCGGCGGGTTGGCTGCCCTGGGCTTGGGGTTTTTCCGCTCCTTGTTGATCATGACGATCGATGGTGGAGGGCCTTACCACAATACCAGCGATGTGGCTGACCTGGAGGGCGACGGCGACCTGGACGTGATCCTGGTGAACCTGCGTCAGGAATCAGAGTCCACCCTGTGGCACCAGATCACCCTGTGGACCAACCGGGGCGGCGGGCGATTCACTTCGCAACTGTTCCAAACGCCGCCGTTCTTGTATCTCTCAGCAGCTGCCGGGGATCTGGATAAGGATGGTGATGCGGACTTGATGCTGCTCAGGTCAGACGGCCTGGAGCTGTACCTCAACCAGGGCGGCGACCAGGGTGGTGTGGCCGGCGAGTTCAAGCGCCACGGATTCACAGGTCCATCTCAGAACACGGGCACCCCTGGGTCGATCGTCCTGGGTGACCTGGACCGCAACGGTTCCCTGGATGGTTTTGTCGCCGGCTGCTGCAGCATGTTCATGGAAGGGCACGACAGCTATCCTGATCTTTATTTACCTTCGATCTCGTGGGCCTGGGTCAGCGCCTGGACGCCGGAGAGCTGGCTGCAGGGTGAGATCATCCGCCAGGGGGAGCTGGATGACCTGCGCATGCGCGATGCCGCACTGGGGGACGTGGACGGCGATGACGACCTGGACGTTTATGCCGCTCATCTGGCGCCAAGGATGGACCCCGGCGGCGATGCTGCAGACCGGGTGCTGCTAAACGATGGATCGGGCAGCTTCCACGATTCAGGCCAGCGGCTGGGTGATACGGACAGTTTCTCCGTTGCCCTGGGGGATATCGACGGCGACAGCGATCTGGACGCCCTGGTGGGGAAGCAAGATGGGGCTGCCGTGTGGATCAACCAGGGCGGGGGTGCGGGTGAATATGTCGCATCCGGGCAGGAGCTTCCCTGGGATGAGACCCACTCCGTCGCCCTGGCCGATTTCGATGGGGATGGCAACCTGGATGCCCTGGTTGCCGGGATAAAGCAGGCCTCCGTCTGGTTGAACGATGGTCAAGGCAGGATGGCTCTGGCACCACCGCGCTTCCGCTACTCAGAACGACACGCCCTGGCAGTCGGAGACTTCAACGACGATGGATATATGGATATTTTCGCCGCGGCGTATACCGAAGCTTACAGCCTGTGGCTCAACCGCGGCGATGGCACCTTCCGCATCGGGAAGCTGTGGTAAGCATCGTATTTCATTCCTAGCGATTTCACTTACAAACGGGTTTCCAGCCCTGCATAATCGGTTATGATTGTCTCCTGAACCGACTGAGCCTCGGCATCCACGGAGCATATCGATGACTTACGCCACACCATCCCGTACTGCCCGCCGGCAGGCCCTGCACAACCAGATCCGCCGCCTGGAAGCGCGCCTGGTCCAGCTCGAAGCGCTCAACCAGCGCTTCTCCTGGTATCGCCTGGGCGTGCTTGTCCTGGGGGTGATCGCGGTCGCGGCGGCTGCTATCATCGAGGCTGATATCCGCCTGCCGCTGTTGGGCTCAGCCCTGGCGTTCTCTGTCGTGGTCATCCTGCACCGGCGCCTGGAGAGCTGGATCAAGCGCTTCTGCATCTGGCTGAAAATGCGCCGCAGCCAGGCGAGTCGTATGGACCTGGACTGGGAGAATATCGGTCCAAACCCTCCCGCGGCTCAACTGCCGACGCGCAGCTCGCTGGATATCGACCTGGACCTGAGCGGCCCGCGCTCACTGCACCTCCTAATGGACCAGACGTCCTCGATAGGAGGCAGCCACCTCCTGGCGGAGTGGCTGGCGCAGCCCGTCCCGCAGGTGGATGAGATCGCTGCTCGCCAAAGCGTGGTGCGCGAGCTGGTCGACCTGCCGCGCTTTCGCGACCGGCTGCGCCTCAACTTGCGCCTCATCTCTGACGAGCCGCTGAACGGCGAGCGCCTGCTGCGCTGGCTGGATGCCGATTTCCCGGTGGAGCGCTTGAAATGGCTGCTGCTCGTGGCAATCCTTTTCACTCTCTTGAACGCGGTGTTGTTCTTTTTGAATATCAGCGGCAGGCTGCCGGTCTATTGGCCTTACAGCCTGGCGCTTTACCTGGTCTTCTACTTCGCCAACGCCGGCGTGGTGGGCGGATTCCTGGAGGCGGTGGTCGAGCTGGACCAGGAGCTGGAAAAATTCCGCCTGGTGCTGCGCCACCTGGAGACTTTCCCCTACAAGGACCGCCAGCACCTGCGCGGGTTGTGCGCTCCCTTCTGGGCTGGCGATCGACCTTCGCACTACCTGCGCCGCATCCGGCTTGTGACCGCCGCTGTCGGATTGCGCTCCAATCCCCTGTTAGGGCTGCTGCTCAATGCTGTGCTGCCCTGGGATTTCCTGTTCGCATACCGGGCTGGGGGTTTGCGCCAGCGTGCCGCAGCTGTGATTCCGGCCTGGCTGGATGCCTGGCACCGCCTGGATGCGCTGTGCTCGCTGGCGAGTTTTGCTCACCTCAATCCTGGGTATGCTTTCCCTGAATTTATCGCTGCTGATGGGGAAGCTGAGCCGGTCTTCGAGACGCACGACATTGGGCACCCGCTCATCCCCGCTGAACGGCGTGTGGGCAACGATTTGACCATCCCTGCCTTAGGCGAAGTGTTCCTGATCACCGGGTCGAACATGTCGGGAAAAAGCACCTGGCTTAAGACGCTGGGGATCAACCTGTGCCTGGCGTATGCCGGGGGTCCTGTCTGTGCTACCAGCCTGCGCCTGCAGCCCCTGCGCCTGCATACCTGCATGCGCATTAGCGACTCGATTGCCAACGGTTTCTCTTACTTCTATGCCGAGGTCAAGTGCCTGCGCAGCCTGCTGGATAAGCTGGGTGATAACCATCCCCTGCCGCTGCTCTATCTGATCGATGAGATCTTCCGGGGCACCAACAACCGCGAGCGGCTGGCGGGCAGCCGTGCCTACACCCGCACCCTGATCGGCGCGCGCGGTACCGGGCTGATTGCCACCCATGACCTGGAGCTTGCCAGCCTGGCGGAGCACAGCTTGCAGGTGCACAACCTCCACTTTCGCGACGAGGTATCTGCGGGGCAGCTGGTCTTCGATTACCGCCTGCGTCCGGGCTCCAGCCCCACCACCAATGCGTTGCGGATCATGCAGCTGGAAGGCCTGCCCGTAGACGGCGAATCCCAGCCGGATCCATGGCAGACATCCCACCCGGACCAGGACAAGCTGCTGCGCTCGCCCGGAAAGGGCATCTTTTTCGTGTAAAATTGGCACATTTGGAGCTCTGCAAATTAGTAGTAAGTCAATGTAATGATGATGGATACTACCTTAACGCTTGCACAAACTATGTCATTCCGAACCCTGGTGCTCTTTGCCAGGGTGAGGAATCCCTGCACATCCAGCCTGTGAACGCCAACGTAGGATATTCGGGGTTACGGCTTCAGGGATTCCTCTCCCTTCGACTTCGCTCAGGGCAAGCCTTCGCTGCGCTACGGGTCGGAATGCCATATCCTTCAAGATTATATTTACTGACCACGAGTAG